>LUJM01000087.1 GCA_001689415.1 Bacteroidales bacterium M2
GACTCTCACCATAGATGTATGACATGCCCGCCATACCAAAAAAGTCGTCGGAGACGACGCAATCGTGGTTAGCCCCACGATGCTTGCTTCGTGGGGTACAGAGTCACCCCCTGGTAAAACAGTCCTCGGAGAGGACGCCGTATGATATCTACGGCGTCCTCTCCGAGGACATCAAGTATGGTGCACGTCATCTAACCCCACGAAAAATCGTGGGGTTAACCACGATTGCGTCGTCTCCGACGACTTTTTAGTTGATTATCGACATCACCCACCCTCTCGTAGGGTCGCGGCACAATGCAATGTCACTAAGTTAAGGGCATACGCCACCTGGGCCTCTCGTAGGGTCGCGGCATGCCGCGACCGGGTAGGCGATACTATCTCTCTGATAATCAACTACAAATGTTTTTATCACCCGGTCGCGGCATGCCGCGACCCTACGAGCGGGTGGATTGAAAAAATGATTTTTATGCTTAACTTAGTGACATTGCGGCATGCCGCGACCCTACGAGTGGGTGGATTGAAAAAATGATTTTTATGCTTAACTTAGTGACATTGCGGCACAATGCTATTAACTTAAGGAGAAAAAGTGTCAGCGATAGGGGCTCGTCTCAGAGAGCCAAACCGGGCGATTTGCTCGAAGAGCATTGCTTTACCGAACCCCGTCATTACGAAGTTTGCCGGGGACATTACCTAAACCTTAAACCCAAACCTTAAACCGGGTTGGGGCGCCAAAATCACTCCATCAGCTTGCGGTAGCGACGGCGGGGTGGTTCTTTGCCACCGTTCTGCATCTTCTTGTATTCTTCGTAGTCTGAGTAAGAACCTTCGTAGAATACCACATTGCCGTCGCCTTCGAACGACAGGATGTGTGTACAGATACGGTCGAGGAACCAGCGGTCGTGGCTCACTACTACTGCGCAACCGGCAAAGTCGTCGAGACCTTCCTCGAGGGCGCGTAGAGTGTTCACGTCGATATCATTGGTAGGTTCGTCGAGAAGGAGCACATTACCCTCTTCTTTAAGAGCCATGGCGAGGTGCAGGCGGTTGCGTTCGCCACCCGACAGCACTCCGATTTTCTTTTCCTGGTCAGCTCCGGTAAAGTTGAAACGCGACAAATACGCGCGGGCATTCACGTCGCGGCCGCCCATGCGGAAGCTTTCAACTCCCTGCGAGATTACCTCGTAGACACTGCGCTCAGGCAAGAGATCGTGGTGGCTCTGGTCTACATATGCCACTTTCACGGTTTCGCCGACTTCAAACGAGCCGTTATCAGGCTTCTCCTGCCCCATAATCAGACGGAAGAGCGTAGTCTTACCGGCACCGTTAGGACCGATAACACCTACTATACCGTTGGGCGGCAGGGCAAAGGACAGGTCGTTGAACAGCACCTTCTGGCCAAAGGCCTTAGCGAGGTGGTTGGCCTCGATTACCTTGTTGCCAAGGCGGGGGCCGTTGGGGATAAATATCTCGAGGCGTTCTTCGCGCTGACGCTGGTCTTCGTTGAGCAATTTGTCGTAGCTGTTGAGGCGGGCTTTACCTTTGGCCTGGCGAGCTTTAGGTGCCATGCGCACCCACTCGAGCTCGCGCTCAAGGGTTTTGCGGCGCTTCGAGGCCTGCTTCTCTTCCTGAGCCATGCGTTTGGTCTTCTGGTCGAGCCACGACGAGTAGTTGCCCTTCCATGGTATACCCTCGCCACGGTCGAGTTCGAGAATCCAGCCTGCTACATGGTCGAGGAAGTAGCGGTCGTGGGTAATGGCGATTACAGTACCCGGGTACTGGTTGAGGTGCTGCTCGAGCCAGTCGATCGACTCGGCATCGAGGTGGTTGGTAGGTTCGTCGAGGAGCAACACGTCGGGCTGCTGAAGCAACAGACGGCACAGCGCTACTCGGCGACGTTCACCTCCCGAAAGGGTGGTCACAGGCTGATCGTCGGGCGGACACTGCAAGGCATCCATAGCGCGTTCGAGGCGTGAATCAATATTCCACGCATCAGCTGCATCGAGGGCGTCCTGCAACTCGGCCTGGCGGGCGATGAGTGCATCCATCTTGTCGGGATCTTCGAGCACGTCGGGGTCGCCGAATGCCTCGTTTACTTTTTCGAACTCGGCAAGCAGGTCCATAATGGGCTGCACACCCTCGCGAACCACTTCGATCACGGTCTTTTCGGGGTCGAGGTGCGGTTCCTGCTCAAGATAGCCTACCGAGTAGCCGGGCGAGAACACCACCTCGCCACGGTAATCCTTGTCGATACCGGCGATGATTTTAAGAAGAGATGATTTACCCGAGCCGTTAAGACCGATGATACCGATCTTGGCTCCGTAGAAAAACGACAGGTAAATATCTTTAAGAACTTGTTTCTGAGGCGGGTAAATCTTGCTTACGCCCACCATTGAAAATATTACTTTTTTATCGTCAGCCATTTGTGTTGGATATTTTTGCAGTGTTGTGTGGATTTATCGGCGGCGCTTGGCTCCGGGACCGAATTTCACGGGATAGTCTACCGGCACTGTACCGGTGAGGATGCGGTTGAGTTTGCCCTTGATCAACTGTTTGCGGATGCCCGAAAGGTGGTCGATAAAGAGCATGCCCTCGAGGTGGTCGCATTCGTGCTGCACAATGCGGGCAAGGAAACCGCTGATTTCTTCACTGTGTTCGTTGAAATCCTCGTCGAGCCATGTCAGACGTATATGCTCTACTCGCGACACATTCTCGCTGATACCGGGCAGGCTAAGGCAGCCTTCGGGACGCGATACCATATCGCCGTCGAGAATCTCGATTTCAGGGTTGATAAGTGTCAGTTTGCGGCCTGCGCATTCGGGGAAGCTATCGCTAACAGGGTCGGCATCGATAACAACCAGGCGGATATTGCGGCCGATCTGGGGCGCGGCAAGGCCGACGCCTTCCGACTCATACATTGCGTCGAACATCTTGGCAACAAGGTCTTTGAGGCCCTCGGTATCTTTCTCGAGCGCTTCGTTCTCGGCGCGGAGTACCGGATGTCCGTAAAGATATACAGGTAGTTTCATATTTTCGTGTTAGTTTCTTTCTTGGTACGCGCGACTCTCAAGGTAGTCGTTGAGGATAATGGTAGCCGAAATCTCGTCGACAAGAGCTTTGTCGCGGCGCGACATCTTGCCAAGCCCGCCGTCGATCATCGCTCGGTGGGCCAGCACGGATGTAAAACGCTCGTCGAACGATATTATCTCGATATCCGGCAGCGCTTTGCGCAGACGAGCTATCGCAGGTTTCAGATAGCGGACCGATTCCGACGGGTTGCCATGCATATCGCGCGGCT
Organism: Bacteroidales bacterium M2; assembly: GCA_001689415.1. Lineage (GTDB taxonomy): Bacteria > Bacteroidota > Bacteroidia > Bacteroidales > Muribaculaceae > CAG-873. The sequence continues at coordinate 3,296 of LUJM01000087.1, forward strand.
CGCCGACTACAATCAGGTCAACACCTTCGCTACGCACATAGTTACCCACAAATTCATTCAACTGAGCCGTTGCAACGGTAGTTAGTCCGGATGCAACGATGCGCAATGGGTCGGTGACTGCGATACCACAGCGCCGACGGCCGAAATCGATTGATAATATTCGTCCCATATCTGCCACAAAATTACTAAAATATAGGCATATTAGCAAACTTCACCCAAAAGCCCACTCCGCTCCCACACAAAAAGCAATAAAATTTGACCCCGGCGAACTCGCAAAAGCTCAACACCGGGGCCAAAAAAGTCATTATGATTATACATCATGCATTATGCATTCTCCAATTATGCATTATGCATCATTAGTGGTGAAATATATTGCCAT
>LUJM01000088.1 GCA_001689415.1 Bacteroidales bacterium M2
CAACCGTTTTCAACCTTCCTAAATAAATAGTTTTTTAGGTAAAAGCGAAAGGTAAGAGGTAAAACAATTGTTGCGCAATGCCGTGTAACAATCGCTTTTACCTCTTATCTACTATCATAAAAACCGCAAACCAAACAAAAAGCATCTACATCTCAGAATTATGAGCAAATATTACCTGATTGGTTTCGCAGCCCTTGCCCTTGTTTCATGCACAGCAAAGCAAGACAAAGTGGCCGAGGAAGAAATCAACGACTCTACTACCCCGTTGCACCTGCTGCAACCCGACTATACCACACCTTACGGCCAACTGACATCAGACTCAGTAAAAGCCGACATCGACCGAGTATTCGCCTATATCGACGCAGTAACCCCTGCCAAGATGACCGACGGCAAGGTTAACCCCGGTACATACCGCCTCACCAGCTACGAATGGGGTGTAATGTATGATGCCCTCCTTGATGCAGCTGCAATCACCGGCGACAAACGCTACGCCGACTATGTAAGCGACCGTATCGGTTTCCTCGCAGCCGAGGCAGACAAGGCAACAGATGTTAGCGAAGACGGCCAGCTCCGCCAGGTCAAAGACCCCCGCACGCTCGATGATGCAGGTGCTATGGCCGGTGCATGGATGCGTGCAGCCATGGCCGATTCAAGCCTAAAAATCTCTCCCTACATCGAAAACTACTGGAAAATCGTAGAAACTACCCCCGTACACCTCGCCGACGGCACAATCGCCCGCAATCGTCCCCACTACAATGCTGTATGGCTCGACGATATGTTTATGGCCCTTCCCTCAATGGCAGTACGCAGCCAGTATGCCAACGATCCCAAGCAGCTCGATGATGCCGCCAATATCGCTACCGGCTTCTTCAAACGCATGTGGATTCCTGAGAAGAACATCTTCCGTCACGGTTATGTAGAAGGTGCCGAGCACCAGCCTTCAATGGCATGGGGCCGTGCAAACGGCTGGGCTATCCTCACCATGAGCCAGCTTCTCGACTTCCTGCCCGAAAGCCACCCCAAACGTGCAGAAATCCTCGACATGTTCCGCAAACATGCAGCCGGCCTTGCCGAGCTTCAGGGCATCGACGGTTTCTGGCATCAGCTTCTCGACCGTCCCGAGACATACGAAGAAACATCTGCCACCGCAATTTTTGCTTACGCCCTCGCACACGGCATCAACCAGGGCTGGCTCGATGCCACAACCTATGGTCCTGTAGCACAGCTCGCATGGGAAGCAGTAGCAAGCAAAATCAACGATAAAGGCGAAGTTGAAGACGTATGCGTAGGTACCGGCATGGGCTTCGACCCCGCTTACTATGCATACCGCCCCGTAAGCGTAAAGGCAGCCCACGGCTATGGTCCTGCTATCTGGGCCGGCGCAGAGATGATCAAGCTTCTCAACAGCTACTATCCCTACGTGAACGACAGCGCCGTTCACTACTATAAAGTAGACCCCGAAGCCACAATGCCTCTCTTCAGCCTCGACGAGAACGGCAAGGCTATCGAAATCCGTCACTAATCATGAGATCAATATTTGCTCTGCTTATAGCTACATGCTCGGTATATGCGTCGGCTCAAACCGATGCATATATCAAGCTGTACGACCACCACGGCAAGCATCCGCGTATCGTATCTATAACATATCCGGGCGATGCAAACACCCTCGATATGTATAATAGCATCTACGGTCACGGTGCAGTAATCGAGAATCCCTGGGTTGCATACCGCGTGTATATGGACAACCGCCAGAGCCTCGACCTGTATGTAAAGGCCAAACCGCAACTCGAGCTGGACGTAACAGGCTTCTACACCACACCCGAACAGATGAAAGAGGGTTACGGCTGCGATGTGCTGTGGGCCGGTAAATCTATTGCCGCAGGTTCTTTCCGTGGTTATCAGAACGGCACACCCGTTACTATCGATACAGTAGCATCTCGCACTCAGACCGTTGTCGACAAACAAACTGTAGAAGTGATTGACAAGGACTGGATGTACAACGGCCACCCCATACAGATGACCCAGCGCTACTCTATGAAGCCCGACAAACGCGACCTCTACGTTACTATCAAACTCGAAGGTAACAAACCCGGCGATGTATTCTGCACAGGCATACAGAAACTCGAAAACGACAACCAGGGCTTTATCCAGCCCAACGGTGTTGCCGCTTCGTGGGGTAACAACATTCCCGACAAGAACCACCCGGAACTTGTAGAAACTGTAGGTCTTGGCATCGTAGTAGCCCCCGAGAATATTGTATCGGTCAAAGAAGACGACCTCAACTACCTCGTTTTCGTGAAGCCCGATGCCAATGGCGAAATCAACTATCGCGTCATTGCATGTGGCGACCGCGAAACAAATGGTTTCAAATCGCCTAAAGACTGGTTCAAGTTTATCAAGAAACAGTGATACGACTCCACCCAATAGAAAAAGGCATCCCGACGGGATGCCTTTTTCTATTGGGCTAATGATTATATTATCCGAGCATTTCAATCAACTGGTCGGGGCTGACAGTTGACTGTTCGCCGGTAGTCATATTCTTTACGGATATAGTTCCATTAGCCAATTCGCTCTCACCTATCATTGCAAAGAAAGGCACAGCAAGCGCATTGGCATAGCCGATTTGCTTTTTCATCTTCACATTGTCGGGATAAATCTCGGCAGAGATACCGGCGGCGCGTAGCTGCTTGATTATCTTCATCGACGCCATAGCCTCTGCATCGCCAAAATTAGCAAATAGCACGCGTGTAGAGCGTCCTGTCTCATCGGGATAAAGGTTGAGCGCGTTGAGGACATCATAGATGCGGTCGGCACCGAAAGAAATACCAACACCCGACAGACCGGGCATACCGAACACGCCGGTAAGGTTGTCGTAGCGACCACCGCCCGAAATACTTCCCATTTCGGTATCGAGAGCTTTAACCTCGATAATTGTGCCGGTATAGTAGTTCAGTCCGCGAGCAAGTGAAACATCGAGATCGAGGCGGGCCTCAAGGCCGAGTGCTTCCGTACCCTCGATAACAGTCTTCAACTCCTCTACACCAAGAGTACCAATCTGACTCGGAGCAAGCAAGGCAGCAAGTTTATCGAGACGCTCGATTGTTGTACCGTCGATCTGAAGCAACGGACGCAGACAAGCTATGGCATCGGCATCGAGACCACGCTCGGCAAGCTCGGCCTCAACTTTTTCAAGACCGATTTTATCTATCTTGTCGATAGCGACTGTGATATCAATCAATTTATCCGGCTGACCGATCAACTCGGCAATACCTGCCAGTACTTTGCGGTTATTAAGCTTGATAGCCACACGAACACGCAGACGACGGAAAACCTCATCGATAATCTGTAGCAACTCTATTTCATTGACCAGCGAATCAGAACCTACCACGTCGGCATCGCACTGGTAAAACTCGCGGTAACGACCCTTCTGCGGACGGTCAGCTCGCCAAACAGGCTGAATCTGGAAGCGCTTGAAAGGCATTTGCAAATCCTCGCGATGCTGCACAACGAAACGAGCAAACGGAACAGTGAGGTCGTAGCGCAAGCCACGGTCACACAGTTTAGCAGCAAGAGGTGCCGGATCACCGGCAAGAGCCTCGGGAGTTACACCGCGCATGAAATCACCGGAATTAAGAATCTTGAAGAGCAGTTTGTCGCCCTCTTCGCCATATTTACCCATAAGAGTCGACAAGTTCTCCATTGCCGGAGTCTCGATCTGGCGATAACCGAAAAGACCGAACACCTGTCGAATGGTATCAAATATATAATTACGACGCGACATCTCGATAGGAGAAAAATCGCGAGTACCCTTGGGGGTAGAAGGTTTCTGTGCCATAATGTTATGTTTTTTCCTGACGCAAAGTTAATCAAAAAATCCGACTTACGTCATAGAGTTTCACATCCAAAATAAATGAAATATTTGCACAGGCAGATATTTTCAGCTAATTTTGTCAGGTCAAACAAAAAACGCAAAAGCATACATGGACGTCGAAGAGTCAATGCGCGAAATACTTCAGGCCGAAAGTCAGGCCATATTGAATATCCCTGTGACAGAAGCCTATGAGGCTGCTGTTGCCGCTATTGTAGAGCGCGTACACCACCGTGGAGGAAAACTCGTGACCGCAGGCATGGGCAAAGCCGGCCAGATTGCCATGAATATCGCCACTACATTTTCGTCGACAGGCACACCTGCTATAAACCTGCATCCCTCCGAGGCTCAACATGGCGATTTAGGAGTGGTTCAGCCAAACGATATAGTACTTCTGATTTCAAACAGCGGCAAGACTCGCGAAATCATAGAACTTATCGACCTGTTGCGCGGCCTCTATGCCGATATACCACTGATTGTGATAACCGGCACCCCCGATAGCCCACTTGCCAAAGCTGCCGACATAGCACTATTTACCGGCAACGCCCCCGAAGTGTGCCCACTCGGCCTTACCCCCACCACTTCGACCACAGTGATGACTGTGATTGGCGATGTGCTGGTGGTCAACACTATGAAACGGATAGGCTTTACCGTAGGAGATTACGCCAAGCGTCATCATGGCGGCTATCTCGGCGTGGCAGCCCGTGCTAAAAATATATGAAAAAAATAATCTGTATCGGCGAATGCTCGCTGAATATCGTCCTGGGCCACAACGGCCAACCTCTTGGCACAATGCCCGGCGGTAGAATCGCCAATGCCGCAGCCTTTCTCGCTCGCGACAAGTTCAACGTCGTCATGGCATCAGAGGCTTCGGCCGACAATGTTGGCGATATCATTGTAGACTACCTGTCATCGGCAGGCGTCGATACAAAGTCTGTAGACCGCTTCACTGAAGGTCGCACAGCCCTCAATGTTTTCATTACTCCTGAGGCGGGTAGCGAAAATGCCTTGCCGTCGTTGATACGCTATGAGGGCTACCCCGAGGAAGCATTTGATATCATATGGCCGCGCATCGACCCGGGCGACATCGTGTTGTACGGAGGATATTATGCCATCGACAAACGCATGCACCAGCGCATGTCGAAGCTGCTCGAACATGCAGCCGAACGTGAGGCTGTAATGATTTATCTGCCCGGATTTCTGCCTCAGCAAGAGCCACGAATCACTCGTGTGATGCCACAGATTCTCGAAAATCTCGAAATGGCTCATATCGTGGTAACTCGCAATAAAGACCTCGAACTCATTTTCGGTGTCAAACATCCGCAGACATGCTATAACGACCATATCGATTTCTATTGTCGCTCGTTGATAAACATCGACAACATCTGCGACTCCATTACATATTATTCCGGCAAAGAGATGACCACCGCACATATAACCGCAGCACTGAGCAATACCCTGCTTTGGAATGCCGGGGTAGTTGCAGGTACAGCCGGATACATAGCCTCGCAGTCGATATCGCCACAAGCATTCGAATCGCCCGACGAGCAACTCCGCAGCGAAATCCTCAAAGCTGCCGTAGCCTGCGCAGGCCAAGCCGCACGAGAATTAACCGAACAGTGGCAAAAAATTTCATAACCTGACCATTAAATCAAGATATAACTATGTCAACACCTAATAACGCACCTATTACAGTACCCGACATGCCTCGCGATATGCGCGTAGGCATTGTCCGCACACTCTGGAACAGCCATATTACCGAAGCCCTTCTCGAGGGAGCTTGCTGCAGGCTTAATTCGGCAGGCATCAGCAACGACATGATTGATGTATTCGAAGTTCCAGGCGCTGTCGAACTCACTTTTGCAGCAGCCAAACTCGTTGACACCGGCAACTATGACGCTATAATCATCCTCGGCTGCGTGATTCGTGGCGGTACACCGCACTTCGACTATGTATGCCAGAGCGTTACACAAGGTAACGCATACCTCAACAGTGAATGTGACATACCCATTATTTTCGGTGTGCTCACAGTAGATACCGAGCAAGATGCCCTCGACCGCGCAGGTGGCAAGCTTGGCAATAAAGGCTCGGAAGCAGCCGAGGCTGCGCTGCTGATGTACGACTTCGTCGACAATGTAAACAATCTGTAGTAAATGAGCGTTTTAGTAAGACAACATAAGTTTCTCGATCTGAACTTGTTTTTACTAAAACGCCCTGTCATGACCAAATATAACGACAAAGAATCTTCCGGACTTTGGGTTTGGATTGTAATTGGCATCATCATTGCGACAATAGCAATCTCAACACTTTACTACATCGGCCGGTTAGATTAACCTACCTATTGTAGCCCGAAATACGCCGATAGATTCTTAAAAACTAAAACCAACAGTTCGCCTCTACCAAGGCGAAACCAAATCAAACATGAAAACAGCGCTTTACGTAGTATTCGTATTTATCGCCCTGTATGCATTGATATCGTCGTGCACGCCACAAAAGACCGATGATATCTGCGCCATCGATACCGCAGAAGAAGCATTTGCCGACGGGCGCTATGCAAAAGCCCAAAAGATAGCCGACAGCATCATGATCGGCAGTAGCTTCAGCACCATGAATGCTACCCAGCTGTGCCGCCTCTCGCTGCTGTATACAAGGCTCGGAGACCGCTCCACCGAAGATGATGCAAACACAGCCATGGCAACTCGTGCCCTCGAAGCCGCGTTTGCCCTCGACAGTGATTCTACGGCAAGCTTTCTAAACAATGTACCTGTCGACGACCGTGCAAGGATAGTGATTATCAACGCACTCACAAATGCACGTTCGGATGGCGATTCTATTATCTTAGAACCTGACTCAATAGTATACTAATGGCAAGCGAAGACTGGCGAAGCAAATTGGGTGCCCTTATGGGCTCTTTGCCACAAGACACTGAACCCGAGGCCGAAGAAACAAATGATGTCTCCACCGACAATCCCATAGAGACCTCCCGGCTCGATATTATCTTTGAGAAAAAAGGCCGTGGTGGTAAAACCGCCACAATAATATCAGGCTTTACAATTGACGACGAAACAATCGCCGCCCTTGCTTCGGAAATGAAACAGAAACTCGGCACCGGCGGATCGGCACGCGGCGGCGAAATACTCATTCAGGGCGACAGGCGCAACGACGTGCTCAAATTCCTCACCGCAAAAGGTATTAAAGCGCGTATAATATGACATATTAACACTTATCGATAATAATACCGTTAAGACAGACGCCACCGCAAACAAGCGGCGGCGTCTGTGCGTTTATAAATAAACGTTTCAACCATGAATGAGTCTTTGAATCGACATGCGGGCCTTGGCAGATGTGTGCAGTGGTTAAAGAATCACTGCAACGACAATACGTTTGTGATTCTGATATCTGTGATAATAGGCCTTGCTGCCGGATTCGCCGCATTCGTGCTGAAATTCATGATTGGCAAAACAACGTCGCTGTTGACCGGAAATTTGTCGGCCGGACACTTCAATCTGCAGTTGCTGCTCTACCCCCTCATCGGCATTATCCTCACGGGCCTATACCAACGCTATATACTACACCGCAATATCGAACACGGCGTCGAACGAATAGAGGCCGGTCTAAGGCAACGGCGCTACAACCTCGGGCGCAAGTACATCTATTCACCATTAATAGCAAGTACCCTTACACTCGGATTCGGCGGTTCAGCCGGATCCGAAGGACCTATAGCCACCGTTGGCGGTGCCATAGGCGGGAGCCTGGGCCGACGGCTCGAGCTCAGGCCTGAAACAATCCGCGTACTCATCGGTTGCGGAGCCGGAGCAGGTATTGCCGGTATATTCAAGTCTCCGGTCGGAGGTGTGCTTTTCACCCTCGAGGTGTTACAGGTCGAGCTGGGAACAATTACTATTCTCGCCCAATTCATTGCCTGTATTGTTTCATCAATGACGGCATATGTGCTAAGCGGTTGCACCTACGACATCAACTTCAACCAGACTGTTCCATTCGATATCAGTATCATACCATGGGTATTGCTGCTGGGAATCTTCTGCGGTATATATTCTTTATATTACCGGCTTATAATGAAGCGCCTGCGATCTTACTTCGAATCGATAAACAACCGCCTGACACGCAATATCATCTCCGGCCTGATGCTTGCCATATTGGTTTTTGTGTTCCCGACGCTCTACGGCGAGGGTTATGAATCATTGTCCAAACTCATCAATGGGCATCATGCCATATTGTCCGAAGCCAGCCTATTCGCCTCTATGATTTCAGGCCCATGGTTGCTGATTGGCCTCACAGCCATGATATTGATATGCAAACCGGTAGCGGCATGTTCATCAAACTCCGGCGGTGGTGTCGCCGGCGACTTTGCCCCGGCCCTTTTTGCCGGAGCTATAGCCGGATTTTTCTTCGGCACATTGCTCAATACAGCGTTCGGGCTCTCTATCCCTGCGGCGAACATGGCATTTATCGGCATGGCCGCAGTTATGGCAGGAGTTGTCGAAGCCCCGTTAATGGCAATATTCTTAACAGCAGAAATGGCCGACGGATATCAGTATTTTCTTGCTTTGCTACTCGCAGCGTATGTGTCGTTCGGAGTGGTAAAAACAGCGTCGAAAAAGTAGTTAAATAACTCTAATAAATTTTGCCGTTAGCTATATTTTCACTATTTTTGTATAAACGTAAAACACCTATAAACTAATATACAAAGCCGTGAAAACTATACGCATATTCATCTTATCCCTCTTGCTCTGCACTCTTTGCGGAGGTATAGCGTTTGCGCAGACAGCGGCTGATACCACAACCGAATTACATCGTCAACAGGCGGATATCAAAGTCAAGAACGGTGCTGTAGAAATCTACAACACTACCGATACCCCTATTGAAGTAGCTGTCTTTGCCATAACAGGAACTCTCGTCAGACAAGAGACTCTCGATAGTGGAGATTCCGTAAGCATTGACCTGCCGGCAGGATATTATATCATCAAAGCCGGGACTGTCTCGAAAAGAGTGGCAGTGAAATAGATTATACTTACTTATACTTACTTATCTCAGATGTACTTGAAATTCCAACACCTTTTTGCCGCAGTCGCGCTCGGACTTGCGGCACCTGTAAACATGGAAGCTACAAATCCCGACGCACAGTATGCCTCGTGGCCGGCGTACTCAAACGACGACCTTGAGTTAAAAGTCGACAACAGCGGTACCCACTTCACACTTTGGTCACCCAAAGCTGATGCCGCAGAAGTAAAAATATACGATACCGACCGCAACACACAAGCCGTACGAACATTGGCCATGAAGCGTGGCAACAACGGTACATAGCGTGCGTCTGTCCCCGAAAAACTATATGGCAAATTCTATACATTTGCAGTCACTGTAAATGGTAAAAAGCTCGACGAGACCCCCGGCATCTGGGCTAAAGCCGTCGGCACTAACGGTCATCGCGCAGCAATTATCGACATGGCCGCCACCAACCCGCAAGGCTGGGACAAAGACCGCGGGCCCAAACTTGATAATATCACCGATGCCGTGCTCTACGAGATGCACCACCGCGACTTCAGCATCGACCCTTCGTCGGGAATCGTGCACAAAGGCAAATTCCTCGCACTCACAGAGCCCGATACAAAATCGCCCCAAGGACGCTCTACCGGCATAGACCACCTCAAAGAGCTCGGCGTGACCCACGTGCACATTCTGCCCTCTTATGATTACAACTCTGTAGACGAAGCCAACCTGCCGTCGAATCAATACAACTGGGGTTACGACCCTTACAACTACAATGCCCCGGAAGGCAGTTATTCTACCGACCCCGCCAATCCGTCGGTCCGCATACGAGAAATGAAAGAAATGGTCAAAGCACTCCACGATGCCGGAATCGGTGTCGTAATGGACGTGGTATATAACCATACCGCCGACAACGACGCTTCCAACTTCTCACTCACTGCACCCGGTTATTTCTACCGACACCGTCCCGATGGCAGCTACAGCGATGCCTCCGGCTGTGGAAACGAAACAGCTTCCGACCGCCAAATGATGCGTGATTTCATCGTGAACTCCGTGAAATACTGGGCTAAAGAATACCATATCGACGGTTTTCGCTTCGATCTCATGGCGATACACGACATCGAGACCATGAACGAGGTAGCCGCTGAACTCAAGAAAATCAACCCGTCGATATTCGTGTACGGCGAAGGGTGGACCGCCGGCGATTCACCACTCCCCGCTGAGAAGCGTGCGCTTAAAGAGAATGTCGACAAAATGAAAGGTATCGCAGTATTCTCCGACGACATCCGCGATGCCGTAAAAGGCCACTACAGCAATGCCGAAGACCGGGGTTTTGCCACCGGGAAACCAGGCAACGAAGAGACCGTTAAAATCGGTATCGTAGCATCAACTGCACACCCCCAGGTTGACTACAGCAAAGGCAACAATTCTAAATTTGCCTATGCCGGCGCTCCGACCGAGATTATCAACTATGTTTCATGCCACGACGACCTTACTCTTACCGACAAACTCGCCAAGAGTATGCCAGGCTCTACCGAGGCCGAGCGCCAGCGTGCAGCACGACTCGCTCAAACTATCGTGTTCACATCGCAGGGTACTCCGTTTATGTTTGCAGGCGAAGAGGTTTTCCGCAACAAAAAAGGCGTTCACAACTCATACAAATCGCCCGACAGCGTAAATGCTATCGACTGGAGCCTCAAGACCAAAAATGCAGCACAGTTTGACTATTATCGCAATCTGATACGCCTGCGCAAGGAACACCCGGCATTCCGAATGACAAGCGCCGAGGATATCGCCAAAAATATCGTATTCGACAAAGTGAAATCCGACAATGTGATTTCATACTCTATACGCAATAATGCCAACGGTGATACATGGAAAGAAATCAAATTGGTATTCAACGGCTCTGCCACACCCTTTACCGCCAGAATTCCCAAAGGTGAGTGGACTGTAATTGCCCGCGACGGCGAGCTCAATCCCGACGGCATGGCTACAGTCAAAGGCGGCTCGATTGTGGTAACACCCACATCGGCTCTTATACTTGCCCGTACACGATAAGCACATCGCATTGATACATAGGACACTATTCAGAAATAATCAGCATACTTACTTAAATGAAGAAATCAGTATTTTTACTGGCTGGCGGATTGCTAATGGGAATGACCGCTATGCCGGGCTTTGCGAGTGAACGCAAAACTTCTCCGCAGGACGAGCTTATACTTCATGCATGGTCTTGGTCGCTCGACACCATTGCAGCAAACATGAAACTTATCAAGGATGCAGGCTTCGATTTCGTACAGACCTCTCCCGTACAGAGCTGCTATGTAGGCGACGGAGGCGGCATGGCACTAATGAGCCGGCCCGGCGACAAAGTTATAGGCAAATGGTACTACTACTACCAGCCTACCGACTGGAAAATAGGCAACTATATGCTCGGCGACCGCGACGACTTCAAAGCCATGTGCGACAGTGCGTACAAATATGGAGTCAAGGTAATTGTTGATGTATTGCCCAACCACACCGCGGTAGAGCATACTGCCGTGCTGCCTGGCCTCGACAACGCTGTCGGCGGCCACGAGAATCTATTCCATGCCAACGGCATGAAAGATTGCATCGACTACAACAACCGCGAACAATGTACTACATATAAAATGGGCGGACTTCCTGATGTAAATACCGAGAATCCTGATTTCCAGTATTATTACATGCAGTATGTCAACGACCTCATCAACCTCGGAGCTCGTGGCTTCCGCTACGATACAGCCAAGCACATAGGCCTTCCAAGCGACCCGGTCGACCCCAAAGCCAAAGAAAATGATTTCTGGGATATAGCAACAGGCCGCAAGGGAGTCAAGGGCCTTTCGCTACTTATGCCCGACAGCCTCTACATATATGGCGAGGTCCTTCAGGACAAAAATGTGAAAGAGACTGAATACGATGACTATATGGACCTCACCGCAAGCAACTACGGCCACGCTCTGCGCAATGTACTCGCTGCCGGAGATACACGAGTAGAAGACCTTGCCAACTGGCAGCACCCTTCCGACCCAACTGCACTCGTAACATGGGTTGAAAGCCACGACACATACTGCAACCAGAATGAATCGGCAGGTCTTACCGACGACCAGATACGCACCGGTTGGGTATTCCTCGCATCCCGCGCTACAGGCAAACCTCTATTCTTCAGCCGTCCAGCCGGAAGCACTCGTCAAAACTACTGGGGCAACAACCGTATTGGCGCACGTGGCAACGACGAATTCTTCCACCCCGAGGTTGTGGCAGCCAACAAATTCCGTCACGCCATGTCGGGACAGCCCGAAGCCCTGAGCTACAGCGACAACGGTGCTATCGCAATGGTTAGTCGCGGCACAAAAGGCTTAGCTTTGATCAATTTCTCTACCAAAGATCAAAAAGTAAAAATGCCAACCAATCTGCCCGACGGAACATATACCGATGCCGTACATTCTACAACTTTCAAAGTCACCAAAGGCATACTCACAGGCAAGGTAGCGCCTACAAGCACTTACATTCTGTATTAATACGTATCGAACTATACATCAAAAGAGGATGGCAATCGCTGTCCTCTTTTTATGTCTTTTCGAAAAAAAGGCATAACTTTGTAGCATAAGAGCATACATAGTTGTTATAACTTATCATACCCTATAGTAACATCCAACCTTTATGTTAACCGATATTTTATTCCTCCTCCTCGGCCTCGTTCTTATATTGCTTGGGGCAAACGGACTTACCGATGGAGCATCTGCCTTGGCTAAGCGCTGGGGCATAAGTGATCTTGTGATAGGCCTCACTGTTGTTGCTTTCGGAACATCTGCCCCGGAACTGGTTATCAGCATAGTATCAGCAGTCAATGGCAATGCCGGGCTCGCGATAGGCAATGTCGTGGGTAGCAACATATTCAATATCCTTGTAATCATTGGCATAACAGCTATGGTGATACCTATTAAAATTGAGCGGAGCATCATGATCAACGAGATTCCATTGGTCATACTTTCGTCAATCGCACTCTTTGTAATCGGCAACTCGGTTTTTCTCGACAGCACCGCGACATCTTCGGTTTCAAGAGTCGAGGGCATATTGCTGCTCTTGTTCTTTATGATATTCATGCGCTATACATTTTCGCAGACAAAAACGGTATCACCGGAGTCTGTCGACGGAGAGCAGGCCGAAAGCATCAAGCCCATGCCCATATGGAAATCTGTTCTTTGGGTTGCAGGCGGCCTTGCCGGGCTGATTTACGGTGGCGACAGATTTGTAGCCGGCGCATCAGGTATTGCATCGGGCTTAGGTGTAAGCGATGCTGTTATCGGCCTCACCATTGTCGCCGCCGGTACTTCATTGCCCGAGTTGGCCACATCAGTCGCCGCAGCGATAAAAGGTAAACCGGGTATAGCCCTCGGCAACGTAATAGGCAGCAATATATTCAACATCTTCCTTGTATTAGGAGCAGCAGCAACTATAAAGCCTATGCAATTCGGATCGATAGGCAATATCGACCTGCTCACATTATTGGTGTCGAGCTTTCTCTTCTGGTTCTTCGGCTGGTTCTTCCGCAAACGAACAATTACACGAGTCGAAGGAGCTATACTTACATCCTGCTACATAGCATATGTAGTGTATCAGGTAATCAATGCCTGAGTTTTTTTCGAAAAAAATATTCGACAAAAGGTTTAACTTTTGAAATAAAATAGCTAATTTTGTATTCGCAAAACCCCTCTGTAAGCTAATAAACCAATTAAACGATTGAATACCACAAAGCTACATATCGAGCGTATTTTGGCTGAGCATGGCATCGTAGCCGTGCCCGGGCTGGGTACTTTTGTTGCCCGGCGGGTTTCATCGTCTCTAAATGGGAATAAGCTTTCAGCACCGGGCTCTACCGTAGGTTTTGAATATTACAGCGAGATGCTCGAAGACGGCGAACTATGCGCGTCCTTATCTCGTGCGCTCAACTGTGAAACCTCACAGGCTACAAATATCATTGCTGAAGACATAGAGAATATACGCCGAGAAATCAGCATCGAAGGTCAAAGCATTATAGGAAACTGCGGCAGCCTTCGAAGCGACGACTCTATTCTTTCTTTCGAGGCAAAGACGGAAGATAACTGGCTGCAGAAACTATCGATAGAGCCATTGAGTGAAATCGTTGCCGAAGAGGAAATCGAGAACGAAAACGAACGTCGCCGCGAAGCTTTCATGCGTTCGCTTCGTCGCACAGCATCGTCAGCAGCGGCTATCGCCATTTTTGTGCTCATCGCATTTATCTTCTCCCAGATGCCCGGCCGCCGTGTCGGAGACCCACAAGTGGCCTCTATGGGCTTCGAGCAGCCTACCCTCCCCGTACAGCCAATCAGCGGGGCCTCTGCCGAACCTTCGCTTGTACTCATTTTCAACACTCCCGCCGATGCCTCATGCCCGGTAGAGAGCGAGCCTATAGCAATCGCACAGCTGCCTAAAAACGACCCTGCCGACAAATACTGCCTCGTAGTGGCATCGTTGGCATCGAGAGCTGATGCCGAAGAATATGTAGCGACTTACGGCTCTGACTATAAGATTCTTGAAAAAGACGGACGCTACCGAATTTATACCCTTAGCGGCCCAAGCTTCAGCGCACTAAATAGTGCAGCCGCAGAAACAGGCGAATTCAAGCGCCACCCCAATGCCTGGATTTGTCGCAAATAATCAAAACCTTTTACCCCTCGGAGATTTTTGGTCCCATTCTCTCTCTTCATGGCAGACCTGCAGACATACGATATATTCGACTTTAGCCCAATGGTTGATTATATCCGCAGCCATGGAGAATTGCGCAGCTATGCCAAAGGAGAGTGCTTTGCAACTATCAACAGTATCGCCACCGAGATAGGTATTGTCGCGAGTGGTGCATTTTCATTTTCCAAGCCTGACTTTCGTGGTGATTTACAGATTTTGTCGCTGTCTTTCAGCGGTGAATTCGTTGGGGCATTTATCTCTGCCAAAGGACGCAGGTCTGCATTTGACATCACAGCCATGTGCAAGTCGGAAGTATATGTGGTTGATCATCAGGCCATGATTGACTATATCGAGAACAAATTACCCCCGGAGACCATTGCACAACTCTACTATGCCATAGCATACGGCTTCATGTTTAGAGGAGCTTCATATCGCTGTGATTCGCCCGAAATGAGGTATTTAGAACTCATAGAAAGATGCCCGCAGATTTTTGATGTCATGTCGAAATCAGCTATTGCAGCCTATCTCGGCATAACCCGCGAGCACTTCTCTCGCTTACGTACCAAACTGAAAAATTTCTAAAAGTGTGATTTTAATCACACTTTTTTATGTCTTGTATTCCTAACTTTGCAGTGAAATCATCAAGCACTTTATGATAAAACAATATATCACAGCATACCTAATCATACTCAGTTCGTTGTCGCTCTATGCAAAAACAGAAGACGACAATATAGTAATCAGCAAATCGGATAACGAATACACATTCAACATCGAAAAAACGGGCATAACCGTTACCCACGTCAGAAAAACCGAATATACCGCGACCCGACATTCGGGCAGCGCACAGCCTCATATATTCTATCATCAGAAAATACGGCTCGACAAGGCCTCGGGCGGCGACATGAAATATCGCGATGTCAATTCGCCTACTGTATTTCACGACGATAGCAAAGTATGCTACTTCGACCTTTACCTCAAAGCCAAAGATAAGAAAGGTAAAGCAGAATTCCGTCGTACATTCATCGATGCGGCACATTTCACCGGCGTGTTCGTGGAAGACGAGTATCCGATTATCGAAGGTAACATCACCTTCAAAATCCCGGCAAGCCTCGAAGGAATATTGCTGGTCGACGAGAACTTTCCCGACCATGGTATATCGAGGTCTGAACAGACAACTGCCGACGGTTCGAGAATCATAAGCTACACAATCACCAACCTGCCAAAGAGACCAGAAGATATAGCATCACCTCCGGCTCTTGCTTCTCGTCCGCATATTTCTGTACGAGGGTATTTTGCCGATACCGACGAGCTATACAAATACCATTACGACCTTCTGAAAACCGACACCACCCTTGCCTCGACTCCGGATATTCAACAGTCATCTGATCGCTACGAGACGATTGCGAATACATACGCATATGTTCAGAAAAATATTCGCTACGTGGCATACGAAGAGGGCGAGGCCGCCTTCCGTCCGGACACCCCGGCCGAGACCTTGCGCAAGCGTTACGGTGACTGTAAGAGTATGTCGCTGCTCTTAGCAACTCTTTTGCGCAAAGCCGGCATCGAGGCACACCTCGCAATAACAGGCACCAATGATATACCATGGAATATCAAAGATAATCCCTCGCTCGCATCGGCCAACCATGCCGTATGCATTGTTCCCGAGGGCGACAAATTCCTTGTCCTCGACCCTACGCAGGATCAGATTTCGTTTCGCCACACACCGGCATGGCTATGCGGCAAGGATGCCATGATGATAACCGACACCGGGTATCAAATGATTAATTTTCACACTGTATCTCCGTGCGTATCAGAAGATATAGGCACATATACATATATCTTCGACGGCGAGCATTTGTACGGCACGGTGCAACGCAAGGCTACTGAAGACTTTGCCCAAATGCTATCGGCCGACATCTCCGGCATACCCGGCCAACATCTCAAAGAATACCTCGGCAAAGGACTCGTACCCTTGTCCCGCGCAGTAATTCCGACCGACAGCATCAAACTTGAAACATCCACGCCCGGATGCATCAGCATCTCTGCGCCCTTGCTGAACGAGACAGCGATAACCCAACTCGACGGCATAAGCTACCTTGACCTGAACATCTCCGACCTGCCATTCTCATCGCGAATCGAAACAAAAGACCGGCACGAAGACTATTTCTTTCCAATCAAAGGAAAGATTGAAAGGACTTCAACGGTAATGATACCACAAAATGAAAGCATACAACTACTAGAGGGGCTCGACATAGATTATCCATGGGCAAACCTAAGATGCACATTCGCCCATACCGGCGACAAGATATCGCTCACTAAGAGCTTGGAAATAAAAGATTCGAAGATTCCGGTAGACAAAATACCGGAATGGAACAAAGCACTGTCGCAGTGGAACGCAGCCTGCAACCAACAGATCGAGATTAAATAGTAAAATATATTTTTACCATGAAAAAAGTAATAATTGCCATTCTATCAATACTTTTCTTCGCGCTCGTGGTACGAGCTGACGATGCGGCCAAATACCGAGCCTTTGTTGATACCATAAAAGCGGAAGTTTTCGCCACAGAATTGACGGCACTAAAGACAAAGGACATACCCGAAAAATACCGCAATTCATCAGCCGTCATCAAGGCGGTTTATGAAAGTGTAGAAGCACGCAAGAAGACCGGCGTTGGCGTTGGTGCAGGTATGTTCGGACTACCTACAGTCACTCGCAGGGCAAGGGTAGAATTCGGCCACCTGCAGCGCATGCTGGTACACGTCAACGACAAAGCTGCTATCGAAAAGTATTCTGAATTTGAATTCGATATAAACAGCAAAGAATCATTTTATAAGAGCTACGAAAAAAGCCGTTATGCCATGGGCGTGAGACTCATCAAGCCCGACGGCAGGATTATCGATATCGACACCTCTGAGTTCATCGATGTAGAAGAAGGTAAAAAAGGCGAAAAGAAAAGCCGCAAACTTGCCGTTCCGGGCATCGAACCAGGCGACGACATCGACCTGTTTTTCTTTACCGAGACCAAGCTTCAGAATATCCACCCCGACCCTATCATATTCAAACTCAAAGCTGAATCACCGATTCTCAACTACAAGATTCATTGTGTAATCGACGACAAGCTTACCACACAATACCGCACCCTCAACGGCGCTCCCGATTTTAACGTAAGCCGCGACGAGGACAACAACTATGTGCTTGACCTTGAGCTAAACGACATCACATCGCACGAGCCACGACTGTGGTACAATGCCATGCAACAATCCCCACTGATTGCGTTTCATGTCTTCAACCGCCGCAACAGCGAGGTATATACGCCCAAGAGTGCAAAGAAAGACGGCCTACAGGCTAATCCTGACGTGAATACAATACTTGAAGACCGGTGGGATATCGACGATAACTGGATACAAAAGGACGCCGGTTACAATATGACATTTTTCGGGGCTTACCGCGACGAACGAAAAATATATAAAACACTTGAGAAAGAAGTTAAAAACGGCACAATATCGAAACAACAGATTGCGGACTTTCTGTACAATTACATCGTATTTGCTTACTTAGGAAATCGTATGTACATCGACATTCATGACTTTGCCCAGTGCTTCAAGGATTTCTCAAAGCACTTCGGCATCGTTTATGAAACAGGCCTTAGTTCTGTCGACAACCATGAACCCCTCGATCAACTTATCAATGTGAGGAACAATGTCTACTTCTTTCGCGACTTCAGCGACAGCCCCCGCTACTATATCCCCCCGCTCAGCGACCCTTTCATAATGGCACCCGGAGAAATCACGCCTATTCTGTCGGGCCGTACGGCAACGATATGGCAACGGAAAAATACAAGGAAAAGCACACCAGCCTCATTCTTCTCTCTCCCCGAAGGCACTATCGACAACAACCGCAACATAAGCACCGTCAACGCATCGATAGAAGACAGACTTCTGAGCATCAAACGCGAAGAAGCCTACCGCGGCTCGACGAAGCGCACTGCCTGCAACATGCTCACATGGGAGGACATAGACCGTGGCTACAGCCAGTGGCTCAACCGCTACGGAGTATCACCTACTATTAAGGAGAGCAAAAAGGCTGCTGCCGACCGCCAGGCCCAATATGCCGACGACCGAAAACTACAACTCCAAAACTTCACTTTTGAGGCCGAGCAATATCACGGAGCAGCACCGGCTGAATTCATTGACGCGCGAGTAACCAACATCGGTATCGACCCCGACGAGCCATGGCTAAAATATTCGCTTGAATATAAAATCGATAACTGCGTAAAGACAGCAGGACGCAACATGATTTTGCTGGTAGGCAAGCTACTCAGCAATCAGCTCGAGCCACTACCTACAGACCGCGAGCGCGACGACGACGCATACTTCGGCTCAGCACGCGACTACACGACCGAGATAAATATCGACATTCCAAGCGGTTACAAAATCAACCAACAGAGTCTTTCAGCACTCGACAAATCGGTCAAAAACGAAGCCGGAGAGTTCTCAGTGGTTGCATCGGCAGATGATGACAAACTAAAAATAATGATAAACAAAAAATACCTCAAGCCACGTCTCGACGCCTCTCTTTGGCCCGATATGCTAAAGATACTCGATTCGGCGGCAGCATGGAACAGCGCAACTGTCGTACTCGAAAAGAAATAAAAAGACCATTCTAACTTTGAAGTTATACCAAACGAGCCCAAAAACATAATTTTGCTCGTTTGGTATAATTTTATTATTTTTGCCCATGTAAATATCCGGGACAATGGAAGTCGCACCAAATGAAATACTAAAGAAACTCCTGCATGACGAGCTTGGCTATTTGCCGTCAGGCAAAGGTATCGATGCCATGCTCGAACGTGGACACCTCGAAACGTTTCAAGCTGGAGAGTGCGTGATAGAAATGAACAAGTATTGCCCGGACGTCTTTATCATGCGCGACGGTATAGTGCGATTTACCGATATGGACAGTGTTCGAGAACGAACATTCGCCTTCGCCCTTCCTGGAACGATTTTCATGTCGAAACACTCGTTTGTAATGGGTCTGCCGTCGTACTACTCGGTAGAAGCATGTTGCGAGACTGAATTGCTGCGCATCCGCAACAACGACTATTGGGATCTTGTAGAGCAATATCACGAGCTGACGCTCTATATGCTTCATTACGCGTACGGCGAGCTATATTTTCAAGAATACAAAAACGCCACCGTCATCAACGGCACCGCCCGCGAACGCTACAAAAAGATGCTAAGCGACAGGCCTTATATCATAGAAAAAGTGCCCCAGCGCATTATAGCATCGTATCTCGGTATCACACCCGAATACTTCAGCAAACTCAAGAGAGAATACTTAGGCAAATAAGCATCTTTGCCATACAAATCAGGTGAACAAGTTCGAAATTTTGCGAATTTGCGAATTTTTGTGGCAAAATCACACTATAATGACTATTTCTTAAACTATATTAAGAGAGATTGCAAATCATCATCCTATATTTGCGACATAATATATTCACCTTACCTAAATGTCCGAGGTATGAAATTGCAATACTTAACCAAATCATTATCAACAGCAGTCCTTGGAATCGTACTGTTGACGGTTGGTTCTCCGGCAGCAAAAGCCGAGACGACAGCTCAGTCGACAGCCTACGGCGTTCTGGTCAGTGCCACCTCCTGGACTGATACACCGGCATTCGGTGTGTATTCATTCAAAGTCGCAGGCAACGACAACACCATTACACCCATAATGACCGGAGAAGACTATGGGGCTACCTATGGTGCTGTATACGGCGAAAACCGACTGCTATGTACCAAACCAGGCATGATTCTCGGAGGCTCGCCAATAGAGATGGACTACAAAATCTTCGACGGCCACTCTTATGCCCTGATAGACAGTCGCTACGCCGATGCCTACCGCACGCTCATCGCCTCGACTTATGACTCAGCGACAGACCAGACATACGTATTCATAAAAGACCGATATGGCAACACCTATCATTTCGGCATTATGGATATGACGTCGGGATATTTCACCGAGATTTCAAAAGCAAAAGCAGACGAAATTACGGGCTGGCACTCATTGGCCTCTACCCCTGAAGGACGTCTCTACGCTATCGACAACAAAGGCATACTGCTGAGTGTAGATAAGAAGACCGGCAAAACCACCGAGATAGCCTCGACCGGCCTGCACTCCGAGCTGGCCACATCGGGCGCAATCGACCCCGCAACAGGTAGATTCATGTTTATTGCCTGCAGGCCTACAGTATCAACCCTCTACAGCATTGACCTTCAAACTGCTAAGGCCGAAAAAGTCTACGACTTTGCAGACGGCGAACAATTCTTCGCCATGCATTTCCAGCAAGCGCCCATTACCGATGTCAAACCGTCGACAGTGCGCAGTTTCAACGTATCATTCGAAGGAGATTCGCTCGAAGGTACCGTCAAATTCAACGCACCTGTCACCGACGACAACTGGGAGCAGGGTTCCGGTCCACTGACATATTATGTATATGTTGACGGCATAGAAATCGCCAAGGGCGAAACGAGCTATGCAGCCGGCGGCATCAGCGTACCTGTCAGCGTCGCCGCCCCCGGTTTCTACGAATTTTCAGCAAAGGTAGTAACACCCGGCAATGCTGTTTCTAAATTGATTAAAAAAGAAGTATGGGTAGGCAAAGACGTACCCAGCAATGTCAGCAACTTCAAGGCCGCTTACGACGGTACAAGCTTCACACTGACATGGGATGCACCCACCGGCATGCATGGCGGCTGGTTCGACGCATCGCAACTCAAATACGACATCACCATGCAGCCCGGCGGCAATGTGATATGCCAAGCAGTATCGGGCACAAGCTTCACTTATCCTTACGCCAAGCCTACAGAACTGACCTCTGTACACTTTGAAATCACCCCCTTGGTAGAAGGTATGACATATGAGCCGGTTTCGTCTAACCTACTTGTAATCGGAGATGCTAAAGAGCCTCCGTTTGCAGAAAACTTTGACAACGGCGAGGCCAACGGCTTTACCGTGATTGACGGCAATAATGACGGTGTATGCTTCAAATTTGAAAACGGAGCAGCCGTACTCAACTTCGGCCACATAGGCTATGACATGATACCGAGTAGCGACTGGCTGGTGCTTCCTCCGCTCAAACTCAAAGGCGGTCATGCCTACTATATCAGTTTCGACGCATATGGCACCTATGCCATGTACGACGAAAAAGTGGCAGCATACGTTGCACAGAGTGTCGATCCTATCTCATTCATCACCGGCACTGAAATCCTTGCACCCACAAAGGTAGCATGTGACTCAACCAATCCGCTAAAAACCGGCACCTATTTTACTCCCGCTACCGACGGCGAATACTATATCGGTATATACGGATGTTCGGATGCGGACAAATACGCCCTCAACATCGACAACGTCAGTGTATCAGCAGGCGTTCCGGCAAATGCTCCGGCAGCAGTAACCGAACTTGAGGCCAAGCCCGGGAAGAACGGCAGCATACAGATGACACTTGTTTACAAGGCGCCGTTGCTCAACTTTATAGGCGGTCAGCTCGAGAACCTCAGCAAGGTAGAAATCTACCGCGACGAAGTACTTGCCGCCACCCAGACACCCAAGATAGGTGAATTGACCGAATGGACCGACCCCGAACCTACCGAAGGCGACCATACATACCGCCTCGTACCCTACAACGGCGCAACTGCAGGTGACCCGGCGACCATTAAGACCCATATAGGCCTTGATAAACCCCTGCCGACAAAATCTATCACCTTTGCCTACGGACGCCACAAGAGCGAGGCCGTGCTGACATGGGAACCTGTTAGCGCCGACATCAACGGTGTAGAGCTTACACCCGACCAAGTTACTTACAAAGTATACAGGGTACACGACCGCGACCAGAAGATGCTTGCCGAAGGCCTGACCGAATGTACATATACCGATGAATTTGGCGACAGCAGCATGCCACAGACAGCAGCTTATTACAGTGTAGTTGCAACAACCCGAGGCGGAGACGGCGCCCCAACCAATACAGAATTCTGCTGCATTGGCGAGGATTACCAGCTGCCCTTTACCGAATCGTTCGCCGACGGCAAACTGTCGCATCCTGTATGGATTACCGGCAACGAGAGCCAGAACAGCACATGGAATATCAACGAAGAAACAGACCTATCGTACTTCTCATCGCAAGACAAGGACAACGGCTACCTCTACTTCATTACCTATAGCGGTACCGACAAGGGCTCATTCTATTCAGGCCGTATATCTCTTGAAAATGTACCCGATGCCGAACTCCGTTTCTATTCAGTCACCCCGAACCCCTATGCAGGCAG
The DNA here is from genome assembly GCA_001689415.1 of Bacteroidales bacterium M2. Classification (GTDB taxonomy): domain Bacteria; phylum Bacteroidota; class Bacteroidia; order Bacteroidales; family Muribaculaceae; genus CAG-873. Next base: position 22,928 of record LUJM01000088.1, read on the forward strand.
CATAATCACTGTACGTGTTGACCCAGGCACAGGCTTCGAAGATGTAGAGACTATCACCCTCTTTGCAGAGGAAGGCCACAACATGCAGTGGAAACAATTCAAAGTAAACCTTGGCAAATATGCAGGCAAGAGCATACGCTTGGCATTTGCAGTCGAGACCAATACTCCGTTTGTCGCTATCGACAACATCTTGGTACGCGGTGTATGGAAAGACGACCTTGCCCTCCACAGCCTCTCAATACCTGCGAGCGCACGTCCTGGAGAAGCGTTCGAGATTGCAGCCACTATAGCCAACGAAGGCTCGCAGACACAGTCGAACTATACAGCAACACTTTATTGCAACGATGAAGCCATAAAAACTTTGCCAGGAACGACTGTCGAACCCGACCAGCAGACTGTTATCAAATTTACCGAATCTGTATCATCGATTTGGACAGAAGCCACCTATCGCGTAGGCATAGACCTGGCAAGCGACGGCGTGACATCTAACAACAGTTCGGATGACGTAACGGTAGTCATCAAACAAAACAAAGTACCTGCACCGGTTGAACTGGCGGGTGTATTGGAAAATAACGAAGCCAAACTCAATTGGGGCGCACCAGACTTGGAAAGCGGCAAAGCCGATGTGACAGTCAAGGGCGGTATGGACGGAGTAACGTCATTCTCAATCGGTCTTCCCCATTCGCAACTCTATGCTGATGATGATGTTGGTGAATGGAAAATGGTCGATGTGGACGGTCTGCCTACTCTTAGTGATACCAACCTCGAATATCCCAATAGATGCAAACCTGCAGCCTTTATCGCTTTCGACAACAACGAAATAAAATGGGAAATGTTCGAAGACCATGACGGCGACGGCTTGAGTTTCGTAGCCTGGGCAGCAGTCGATGGCCGCAACAATGACTGGCTGATATCACCCCGCCTCAGCGGTAAGGCTCAGAAAATCTCATTCTACGCCAAATCGCTGCTCGACAACCCCGAAATGTTCGAAGTACACACATCTTCCAGCATGCGCAACATCGACGCATTCACGATGATCGGTGAACGCCGCAGGGCTCAAACCGGTGCATGGGGCAAAGTTGAGGTTGAAGTTCCCGAAGGTACAGTCTACTTTGCAATACGCTATGTAAGCTACGACAATTACGCGCTCTTGGTCGACGACTTCAACTTTGTCGCCGCAGGACCGACAGCAGGTCGCGAACTTACCGGTTACAATGTTTACTGCAACGATGCCAAAATCAACGCAGAGCCTGTTGCTGCTACATTGTATAATCACAGTGCTGCAAATGAAGGCGACAGCTACCGAGTAACAGCCGTCTACGACGGAACAACAGAGTCGACACCAACCGAAGTCCTCATACTTAAGAAATCGGGACTTGACACTATTGACGGAGGCTACATCACTATTTCAAACACCGGTACTACACTGCGTATCGACAGTGCTGAAGGTGAATATGTAACCGTAGCAACTGCCGACGGTAAGATGCTGTTCAACTCTAAATGCAACGAGCATACAGTCACTATCGAAGTACCTGTTGGTGTAATACTCGTCCGCGCCGGCAACCAGACTGCTAAAGTATTCATCAAATAGATTTAATTAACACTAACCACTACTCCGGGTCTCAACTTACCAAGCTTGAGGCCCGGAGTTAATATTTTCGCTAATCATGCAAAAAACATAATTTTGCTCGTTTGGTATAATTTTATTATTTTTGCTCGTTAATAAACCAAACGCGAAAAAAGAGATGGAAAAGCTTGAAATAAGCGAAATCTTCAATGCCGCTGCCGTGCTCAAAGATGTGGCCCGCCGTACGGCAATCATACCGGCACCGAAACTGTGTCCGGGCCTTGATATCTATCTAAAGACCGAAAACCTGCAGCTGACCGGATCATTCAAACTGCGAGGCGCGTATTATAAAATATCCCAGCTCAACGATGAAGAAAAGAGCCGCGGCGTGATAGCATGTTCGGCCGGCAACCATGCGCAAGGCGTAGCCTTAGGAGCTACCCACAACGGCATCAAGTCGCTCATCTGCCTTCCTGCAGGCGCTCCGATATCAAAAGTCGAAGCCACCAAGGGCTATGGAGCAGAGGTATGCCTCGTACCAGGTGTATACGATGATGCGTATTCCAAAGCCATGGAGCTGCAAAAAGAGTTTGGCTACACATTCGTACATCCGTTCGACGACCCCAAGGTTATAGCAGGCCAAGGCACTATCGGCCTTGAGATTCTCGAGCAGATGCCCGATGTACAGGCAGTAATCGTGCCTATCGGCGGCGGTGGCCTGATATCCGGCGTTGCCTTCGCTATCAAGACCCTTCGCCCCGACGTAAAGGTCTACGGCGTGCAATCGAGCGGAGCACCGTCAATGGCGGCGTCGCTCAAAGAAGGCAAGCTCTGCCACCTCAACGATGTAAGCACAATCGCCGACGGTATAGCCGTGAAAGAGCCGGGTGTGAATACATTTGAGATGTGCAACAAATACGTTGACGAAGTCGTAACCGTAAGCGACGACGAAATCGCAGCGGCGATACTGGCGTTGATTGAAAAACAAAAACTCGTTGCAGAGGGAGCCGGTGCAGTTGCCGTAGCTGCAGCAATGTTCGGCAAACTGCCTATCGAAGGTCTAAAGACTGTATGCCTTGTATCAGGCGGCAACATCGATGTAAACACCCTTAGCAGGGTAATCACTCGCGGACTCAACAAGAGCGGCCGCAACTACACTTTTATCGTAGACCTTGCCGACAAACCCGGCCAGCTGTCGGGAGTATGCAACGTAATCGGCGACCGAGGCGGCAACATCATCTCAGTCACCCACGAGCGTATCAATACATCGACGGCAATCAACGGCTGCACAATCCGCATCGAACTCGAAACCCGCGACAAAGAACATATAGAAGAAATCCGCAAAGCCTTGACAGAGGCCAGCTATAAAGTACTTAATTGACATGAAATTACCTATCGCATTACTGCTTGGCGCCGTATCGCTTGGTTCCACAGCTGCCGAACCCGCCGACTCGACAACGACAGATTCTACAAAGACGTTTATCTTTACCGACGTAATCAGCCTGCCGACGACATCGGTAAAAGACCAGAATAAATCGGGCACATGCTGGTGCTTTGCCGGCACATCGTTCTACGAAAACGAAATCCGCAAGAACGGCGGCGACTCACTCGACCTGTCGGAGATGTTTACCGTACGCCAGTGCTACCGCGACAAGGCCGAGCGCTACGTACGTATGTACGGCCAGACCAACTTTGGCGCCGGAGGCTCGATAATGGATTTACCCTATGTTTGGAAACGCTACGGTGCCGTACCCGAAGAAGTATACACCGGCCTTCAATACGGCGAGGACAAGCATGTACACGGCGAACTCGATGCGGTACTCGGAGCATATATTAAAGAAATCGTCAAGAAACCCAACAACAAACTCTCAACAGCCTGGATGAAGGGTATAGAAGGTATACTCGACGCATATCTCGGAGCCGTACCCGAGACCTTCGAGTACAAAGGCAAGACCTACACTCCGAAATCGTATGCCGAGAGCCTGCCACTTAAGGTCGACGACTATGTACCTGTAACATCGTTCAGCCACCACCCCTACTACGAGACATTCGCCGTAGAAGTGCCCGATAACTGGCTGTGGGCACAGTACTACAACGTACCCCTGGACGAACTTAAGGCAATCATTGACAATTCACTTGCCAAAGGCCACACCCTTGTATGGGCTGCCGACGTAAGCGAAGGCGGTTTCAAATGGACCAAGGGCGTTGCACTGATGCCCAAAGGCAAAAACGAAGGCGACATGGACGGCACCGAGCTATCGCGCTGGGTGAAACTCTCCGACAAAGAGCGTGTCAACGACAAATACAACTTCGAAGGCCCTGTAGCCGAAATCGAAGTCACCCCCGAGCTGCGCCAGAAGATGTTCGACAGCCAGGAAACTACCGATGACCACGGTATGGAAATCGTAGGCACAGCAGTCGACCAATTCGGCAACAAATACTACAAGGTTAAAAACTCGTGGGATACCAATCAGGTTTACGACGGCTTCTTCTATGTATCAGAGCCTTATCTTCTTGCCAAAACCATGGATATCCTGGTACACCGCGACGCAATACCCAAGAGCACAGCAAAAAAACTGGGACTCTAATCCGACATGAGTATCAAAAACCTAATTATAATAGCCGCTATATTCCCTGCACTCGGCCTGGTATCGTGCAAGACCACCGAGGCCAACTACCGTGCAGCTTATGAAAAAGCCATATCAGCCAGGGATTCATCTGAAAGCATCGAAGAGACTATCTACGGCAAGGTTCGCAATCAGATAGATACACACATCATACCTACCTCGGTAGGCGATGTAGAGGTGAAAACCCAGCTGGTAAAGGTGAGCAAGGACGGTGGCGGCACACCCGAACGCCTGGCCCGCTACAATGTCATAGCGGGCCAGTTCAAGCAGAAGTTCAACGCCGTATCATTGCGCAACCGCCTTGCCGACAACGGTTATCCCGGAGCGTTCGTAATCGAGACCTCCGAGCCGTACTATTACATAGTAACCGAGTCGTATAACAGCGTTGACGAGGCAGCCCGGGCTATGAAGGCTCTGCAAGAAGCCAAACCGCAGGGCGTAAAAGAACCTTGTCCTTACCTCCTTGATGCGACAGCTCGTCGCACATCAGCAAAAGCCAAGTAAATATGTTTGACTTTTTAAAAAAGAAACCCAAAAGCCCGGCGGAATTATGCTTTTCCACCGACATCCACTGCCACCTTGTTCCCGGAATCGATGACGGCAGCCCCGACGCAAAAACGTCGGCCGACCTGATAGAGCGTATGCAAGGCTGGGGCATACAGCGTATAATCGCAAGCCCCCATGTGACCCAAAATACATTTGAGAACGATGCGAGCACAATAGAACCGGCAATGCAGGAACTGCAGGCCGAGCTCGCCCGTCGCGGCAACAGCATACCGGTATCACATTCCGCCGAATACCGCATCGACGAACTACTGACGAAGCGGATTGCCGACAACAACCTGTGCTTTTTACCTAACGATTATATGATTATCGAGAACGCTTTCCTGCAAGAACCGTGGAATCTCGACCAGCTGATTTTCGACCTTCAGGTACGCGGTATCAAGCCTATCCTTGCACATCCGGAACGTTACTCATACTACTACAACAAGCCAGCCCGATACGAGGCACTGCATAACAGCGGCCTTGCCTTCCAGATCAACCTGCTGAGCCTTGCCGGGGCTTATGGCAAGGCAGAGAAAAAAATCGCCGAGCAACTAATTGAAAAAGGCCTTGTGGATTTTATCGGCACAGACCTGCACAATTCGCATCATGCCGATATAATCGACAACTACCTGCTTACATCCGAAGCCCACAAACACATGGATGCCCTGCGAGGAAAGGTGAAAAACGACAAGGCGTTTATTTGACAAACTACCGGAACAATCACAACAAACCAGCATTATGAAAAAGATTTTAATGGGTCTTGCAGCGCTGGCCTTCATGGCAATGCCACTGTCGGCAGCCAAGCACGAATTCAAGACCGTGCCCAACGACCCCCTGCAAACCAAAATGTACACCTTGCCAAACGGACTTAAGATATTTATGACCGTCAACAAGGACCAGCCCCGTATTCAAACATATATCGCTGTTCGCGTAGGCGGAAAGAACGACCCCGCCGAGACCACCGGCCTTGCACACTATTTCGAGCACCTGATGTTCAAAGGCACTAAACAATTCGGCACAAGCGACTACGAGGCCGAAAAGCCTATGCTCGACAAAATCGAAAAACTATTCGAGACCTACCGCCATACCACCGATTCAGTCGAGCGCCAGCGCATCTATCGCGAAATCGACTCTATCAGCTACGAGGCATCAAAAATCGCTATTCCCAACGAATACGACAAACTGATGAGCGCTATCGGTGCCAACGGTACCAATGCCTTTACCTCGTATGACGTGACCTGCTATGTAGAGGATATACCCTCGAACCAGATCGAAAACTGGGCACGTATACAGGCCGACCGTTTCGAGAATCCTATCATCCGCGGCTTCCACACCGAACTCGAGACAATCTATGAGGAGAAGAACATGTCGCTTACCAAGGATAACCGCAAGGTATACGAGAAATTGCTTACCGCGCTCTATCCCAGCCACCCCTATGGCACACAGACAGTGCTCGGTACACAGGAGAACCTGAAGAATCCCTCGATAACCAACGTGAAGAACTACCACAAGCAGTGGTATGTGCCCAACAATATGGCAATTGCCCTGTCGGGTGATTTCGACCCCGACAATATGGTAGATATTATCGAGAAATACTTCGGACACCTGAAACCGGCATCGAATTTCAACCGCCCCGCCCTGCCTAATGAGAAGCCCTTTACAAGCCCTCAGAAGGTAGAAATCCTCGGTCCGGAAGCTGAATATATCACCCTTGCATGGCGCACTCCCGAGGCATCAAGCAAAGAGACCAACGCCCTCAACGTACTCGACTATGTGATGAGCAACGGCACTACCGGTATCCTTGACCTCAATGTAAACCTGCCCCAGCGCGTGCTCAATGCCGGCGCATATGTAATGGGAATGGCAGATGCCGGTGCATATGTGATGACCGCAATGCCTAAGGCCGGTCAGACACTCGACGAGGCCAAAGAGATAATGCTCGAGCAGGTAGCGAAACTGCGCAACGGCGAATTCACCGAAGACTTCATCAAGGCCGTAACAGCCAACCTGAAACTACAACAGCAGAACGCCCTTACCGATAACTCGGCCCGCGCCGACTACTATGTAGACGCGTTTGTAAACGGTGTTGACTGGGCCGACGAGGTAGAATCGCTCAACAGCCTTGACAAGGTTACCAAAGCCGACGTAGTAGCTGTGGCCAACAAATATCTCGGTCCGGACAACTATGTAGCAATCTATAAACGCCAGGGCCAGGACCCCAACGAGCTTAAGCTCGCCAAACCCCAGCTTACCCCAATCGAGATGAACCGCGACAAGGCATCGCAGTTCCTGACCGACATCCAGAACTCGAAGGTAGAACCGATCGAGCCTGTATTCCTCGACTTCGACCGCGACCTCACACGCCTCAAAGCAAAGAACGGCGTAGAAGTGCTGTATGTACCCAATAAGACCAACGACATCTTCACCCTGGTATATGTATACGAAACCGGCAGCGAGGTCGACAGCCTTCTGAACTATGCACCCGAACTGATGAGCTTTGTACGCACACCCGACATGACAGCCGAGCAAATCAAGAACGAATTCTACAAACTCGCCTGCAACTACCGCTTCAAGATTGGTGCAAAACGGTCTTACGCCGTAATCAGCGGTCTTAGCGAGAACATGGACAAGGCAGCAGCCCTGTTCGAGAAGGTCCTCGCCAATGCCGAAATCCCAGCCGAAGCTCTTACCGCCTTTGCCGACCGCCTCGACAAAGCCCGTGCCGACCGCAAACACATCCAGAGCGCCAACTTCGGCATGCTGTCGCAGTATGTAATCTTCGGTGCGAACAACTCGAGTACGAACTCAATGACCCCCGAGCAGATACGCAACACCAACCCTGCCAATTTTGTAGAAGCCCTGCGCCAACTCAACAAGTATGAGCAGACCGTAGTCTACTGGGGCAAAGCACCCGCCAAAAAAGTTGTAGCACTTGTAAACAAGACCCACGAATTTGCAAAGAAACCCCTACCCCGCCCGACAAGCGACAAATACACAGCACAAGAGCCAACAGAGACAGTATTCTTTATCTCGCCCTACGAAGCCAAGCAGCTGTATATGGTCGGCTACTCAAACCGTGGCGAAAAATATGACCAGGGCAAAGAGCCTCTTCGCAGCCTTTACAACGAATACTTCGGCGGCTCGATGAACGCTATCGTATTCCAGGAAATGCGCGAAAGCCGCTCGCTCGCATACTCGGCATGGGCAGGCTACCAGGCGCCCAGCCGCAAGGACAAGCCCTACAATTACCTGCTGCAGATTGCCACACAAAACGATAAACTTGGCGATGCCCTCACAGCATTTGACGAGATTATCAACACCCTGCCTAAGAGCGAATCGGCATTTGAACTTGCCAAACTCGGTCTCGAATCACGCCTTCGCACCGAGCGCATCCTCAACGATGAAATCGCCTTTACCTATATCAACAACAAGGACAAGGGCCTCGACCACGACCTTCGCAAGGATATCTACGAAGCACTGCCTACAGCGACCCTCGACAAGATTGTAGACTTCCAGAAAGCCAACGTAGCCGGACGCACCTACTACTACGGTATTCTGGCCAAGCCTGAGAACATCGATATCGAAGCTCTCAAGAAACTTGGCAAGGTAGTAATCCTGACCCAGGAAGACATCTTCGGATATTAATCATATCCGCATTTACAACAAAGGCCCGCGAGCATCGAAACTCGCGGGCCTTTATACTTTGAATCAGTGAGTCTAACTACGCGTACTCCGGCTAATCAGACCGACTATCCAGAGCAGAATAACCGCACCGATAACCGATGTGATGAGTGCGCCGATGATACCCGAACCGGTACTGATACCGAGGAGACCGAATACCCAGCCGCCGAGTACGCCGCCGATAATACCTACAATAAGATTGACGATTACGCCGAAGCCACCGCCACGCATCAACTTACCGGCAACAAAGCCCGACACGATGCCTATAAGGATATACCAGATAAATTCCATAATTTGAGATTTTTGAAACGTTATACCCTAATAGAACAACGGCGGTAGTGCAAAAGTTTATGCCGACAGGCTCATAGTATTATCTTGGTAACGCGGTCGCCCTGACGACGGATATAGATACCCGACCGAGGATTCTCTACGCGCATTCCTTGCAGATTATAATACTCTACCGGCGCATCCTCGCTGACTGTGACATCGGCAACGGATGTGTGCCCGGGCAATCTTACCGTCATGGCGCGACCATGAATCGGTGCGGGGCTGCCGTTGGCGCTAACACTATATACATTGTCATCTTTGGTGCCTACGCCGAAAGTAATCACACCGTCGTTGAACTTACCCCAAAGAGCCTGGGGCACAATGTCGGCGCTATAGCCTTCTTCGAGGTAGCTTGCAGCCTCGCTGAAATGCTTGAGTTCGTAAGAGCCGAGGTAGTAACCGCAATGCTGAGTGGGTATGTATACACGCTCGGGGTCTGTGGCATTGATAGTCATGTAATATGTACTCTTCTTGTCGAGACGAAGGTTTGTGAGCTCGATATCCCAGAGGGGCGAAGTAAGTCCGTAAGGATTGACAATACGATAGATTCCCGGGGTTGATGCAGACTCTTCGATTTTGACGGTATAGGTCCATGCGCTCTCGGGAATGACGATACCGAGGTTGTTTGTAAGGTCGCCATTGACGAATACAGATATAAACGGATCGGTGAACGAGCCCTCGCCAAGGAGATTCCAATCCGGATCGTAATGCAATGCAGTCGAACCAAATTGATATGGCGTTCCGTCGGCTTTGTAGGTCAGATATACGAGTGTATAGTCGCCTTCAGTGCCGTCGAATGGAATGCGAACTTGGCCGTCGCTTGTAACGGTGGTGCAGGCGAGAGAGCCTTTGTCCATAGCATTGGCGATATCTCGGACATTTACCGAAGCTCCACGCTGTATCGACAGTTTGACCTTGCTGAGATCATTGATTACAAGATTGGTAACATATACCGGCGCATCAGCTTCTTTGTCAAAATAACCATTGCTGAACTCGGTATTGTAATTTTTGAACTCAGGCCCGCTGAGAGTGAGGGTTTCCTCACCATGAGCCTGCTCCTCGTAGAAAGCGTCGAGGAATGGCACCGTACCGTCGTCGTAATGATACATGGCATAGATAACGAAAGTACCGGTTTCGGGGCGGAAGTACGAAGCATTCTCATACTGCTGAGACTCGAGGGGGTCGCTCGACGGATATTTATCATAGTAGCTGTAGCCGTCGCACACCGAGATATTGGTCTTCTTGCCGTATACATCGTAAGACTCTATGAACTGGTCGTCTACCCAGATAAACACATCCTCGCCCTTGGGTCCGCTCGGCATGGCGAAGTTGGCGTTGATAATAAGGTCGATCGCAGGATATCCCGGCGTATCGCCATACATGCCACAAACCTTGTACTGCACGCGATTGCTATTCGAGGTGTCGGTACGTCGCTCTACACGCAGGTCCTTCATAGGTTTCTTATACCACCAATGGGCATCGTAGGTGCCTGTAGAATATTCTTCCCAATCGGTCCAGCTCTGTGCAGAGGCCATAGACACAGCAGCAAGCATAATAAGCAAAATCAGACAATTTTTTCTCATAGCATCTCATATTGTTTTAGGTTGACACAAAGATATAGAAAATTTTTCAAAAAAGAAGCACAACAATAGACACAAGATATACCACACCATGCGATAGGGCTTATCTGTGCGCTGCGGTCGCATGTTAAAAAATATTAAATTACAAGTCCTGTGTCTGAGGTGTCGATAAAAGAAGTATCTGACTTTTTATCAGACGGTGAAAATTTTGTAATTTTGCACTTTAAAATTGCAGCATTAGAAAATGTCTACCACAAAGAAAATCCGCACAGCCCTTATCTCGGTCTATAATAAAGACGGTATCGGCGATATTGTAAAGAAACTTCACGAACTTGGCGTAGAACTCCTATCAACCGGAGGAACGCAAACATATATCGAGAGCCTCGGCTTGCCCTGCAAGGCGGTCGAAGACCTCACCGGCTATCCGTCGATATTGGGCGGACGTGTCAAGACTCTCCACCCCAAGGTATTCGGCGGCATCCTTGCCCGTCGCGACAACGAATCGGACAAAGCAGATTCAGAGAAATATGAAATCGCACCGATTGATCTTGTAATCGTAGACCTCTACCCCTTCGAGGCTACCGTAGCTTCAGGCGCAAGCCACGACGACATCATCGAAAAAATCGACATAGGCGGCATCTCGCTCATCCGCGGCGCTGCCAAGAACTACAACGACGTAGTAATCGTTGCATCCGAGCGTCAGTTCGGCCTGCTCCAGGGCATCCTCGACACACAGGGAGCCGAGACCACAATCGAGCAGCGCCAAATCTTTGCCCGCGAGGCATTTGCAGTATCATCGGGCTATGACTCGGCAATCTACAACTGGTTTGCCGGAGTAACACCCCTCGAGCCCGGTAAAGAATCGGCTCTGCGCGTAGCTATCGACGGTGCCAAATCACTTCGCTACGGCGAGAATCCTCACCAGGCAGCCGCCTATTACGGCAATTTCGAAGCACAGTTCGACCAGCTTCACGGCAAGGAAATCAGCTACAACAACCTGCTCGATATCGATGCCGCCTGTGCCCTGATCGACGAATTCGACACCACAACAGTAGCCGTGCTCAAGCACAACAACGCTTGTGGCTGCGCAAGCCGTGGCACAGTTGCCGAGGCTTGGGCTGACGCACTTGCAGGCGACCCTGTATCAGCCTTCGGCGGTATCATCATCACCAACTCCAAGGTAGAGGCCGATGCCGCTGCCGAAATGGGCAAAATCTTCTTCGAGGTAGTGATTGCTCCCGACTTCAGCGACGACGCCCTCGCAATCCTCCAGCAGAAGAAAAACAGAATCATACTTCGCCGCAAGGCCGTATTACCTGCCGGCAAACGTATGCGCACTATCCTTGGCGGCATGCTCGTACAGGACAACGACACCAAGGTAGAAAGTGCCGACGACCTTCGCCTCGTAGCCGGTGAAAACCTGAGCGAGCACCAGATTGCCGACATGATTTTCGCCAACAAGCTTGTGAAGCACAGCAAGAGCAACGCTATCGTACTTGCCCGCAACGGCCAGCTTATCGCCTCGGGTGTAGGCCAGACATCGCGTGTCGACGCCCTCAAACAGGCAATCGAAAAAGCACACAGCTTCGGCTTCGACCTCACCGGCGCTACAATGGCATCGGATGCCTTCTTCCCCTTCGGCGACTGCGTAGAAATCGCCCACAAGGCAGGTGTCAACAATGTGATTCAACCCGGTGGCTCAATCCGCGACAACGAATCGGTTGAATACTGCCAGGCCAACGGTATGACCATGGTAATGACCGGTTTCCGCCACTTCCGCCACTAAGAAAAGATATAAGTGAAATGGCGAGAGCCGGTTGTGCCGACGGGTGCAACCGGCTCAAGCCACACTATCTCACCTCAACACACTTCAAGACTATAAAAACAAAAATGAGACTATTCTCACTAACAAAAGAAATAGCAATCGACCTTGGCACCGCCAATACGATTATAATCCACAACGACAAGATTGTAATCAACGAGCCGTCGATTGTAGCGCTCGACAACCGCACCGACAAACTCATCGCCGTAGGCAAGGAAGCCCACCTTATGGAGGGCAAGGGTCACCCCGGCATCCGCACAGTGCGCCCCCTTCGCAAAGGTGTGATTGCCGACTTCAACGCAGCCGAGCTCATGATTCGCGGCCTTATCAAGAAGGCAAGTACAAAGAACAACTGGTTCTCGCCTTCGCTGCGCATGGTGGTAGGCATACCCTCGGGTTCGTCGGAAGTAGAAGTGCGTGCCGTACGCGACTCGTCGGAACACGCCGACGGCCGCGATGTATATATGATTCACGAGCCTATGGCTGCAGCCCTCGGTATCGGCCTCGACGTTGAAGCCCCCGAAGGCAACATGATAGTGGATATAGGCGGCGGTACAACCGAGATTGCCGTGATTTCGCTCGGTGGTATCGTGAGCAACAAGAGTATACAGGTTGCAGGCGACGACCTCACCGACGATATCCTCAACCACATGCGCCGCGCCCACAACATCAAGGTAGGCGTGCGCACAGCCGAGCAAATCAAAATGCACGTAGGCTCGGCCCTTACCGAGCTTGAGAACCCGCCCGAAGACTACGTGGTACATGGTCCTAACCTGATGACCGCGCTGCCCCTCGAGGTGCCTGTAAGCTATCAGGAGATATGCCACTGCATCGAGAAGACAATCTCGAAAATCGAGGCAGCGGTACTTAGCGCCCTCGAGCAGACTCCTCCCGAGCTCTATGCCGATATCGTACGCAACGGTATCTACCTTGCCGGTGGCGGCGCATTGCTGCGCGGTCTCGACAAGCGCCTTATCGACAAGATCGGCATCCAGTTCCATATCGCCGAGGATCCCCTGCTCTGCGTAGCCAAGGGTACAGGCGTGGCTCTGAAGAATTATCAGAACTTCTCATTCCTCATCCGATAACAGGAAGGAGTCAGGCACGTGAACGAGCTTGTCGCCTTTCTCATCCGTCACAGCAAGTGGTTTGTCTTCACCTTCCTGGTGGTGATAAGCTGCATGCTGTTGTTTGGTAACGACCCTTACCGCCAGCACCTGTATCTGACCTCGGCGGGCCGCCTTGCGTCGACAGCGTACAAGAGCGCCAACAATGTGACATCGTACTTCAACCTACACGAAATCAACGATGACCTCAACCGCCGCAATGCCGACCTACAGGCCGAGATTGTACGGTTGCAGGAGCGAATCGACCTGATGACAGAGCAGGGCTACAAGGACACTCTCATTATCGATTCGGGCGTACCACACTTCGAGTTTATAGTGGCACACGTGATCAACAACAGCGTGGCGCACCCCTACAACTATATCACAATCAACAAAGGCAGCAAGGACGGCGTGAAGCCCGAGCTTGGCGTAGTTGACCGCAACGGTGTGGTCGGCATTGTGAGCAACGTAGGACCGAACAGCGCACGAGTGATATCGCTGCTCAACCCCCACTTCCGCCTCTCGTGCAAACTCAAGCGCACCGATTATTTCGGCTCGCTGGTATGGGACGGTGTCAACCCCGACGAGGCAATGCTCGAAGAGTTGCCGCGACATACGGTCTTTGCAGCAGGCGACACAATCGTTACCAGCGGCTATTCGGCGGTATTCCCCCCGGGCCTGCCGGTCGGTATAGTGATTGACGACGATACAGACCATAATCAGAATTTCTTTACCCTGCGAGTGAAGCTGCTCACCGACTTCACCACCCTGAGCAATGTGCAGGTGGTGGTCAACAACGAAGCCGCCGAACTAAAATCAATAAAGGCAGGCGAAGAAAATGACTCGAAGAAAAACCCCTTCGGCAATTAGGATTCAATCCGGAAATAACTATCTACATTGACCAAGTTTGCAATAAAATACGCACTACTATTCCTATTGCTTGTACCGGCACAGGCGATAATCTTCAACCACCTCATCCTCTTTGACGTGGCCGTACCCGTAGTGTTTATTTATCTGATAATCATGCTGCCGGTAACAATAGGTACCAACTGGTCTACATTCCTGGGCTTCCTTGTCGGTCTTACATTAGATATCTTCTGCGACACACCGGGTGTCAACGCCCTGTGCTCGACTGTGCTTGCATTTGTCCGCAAACCGGTATTCCACCTGTATGTATCGATGGACGATGACCTTGCCGGACGCAGCCCGTCGTCGCGCACAATGGGTCATGCGGCATTTATGAAGTACCTGATCACCATGACAGCAGCCTACTGCACAATGGTGTTTACGGTCGAGGCGTTCCAGTTTTTCAACTTCCGCCTGTTAGTGCTGCGAATCCTTGCCTCTACGGCCTATACATTTATTCTCCTCTATGCCATAGACTGCCTCGGACTCCGCTCACGCGAAGCTTAGAGCAAGGCTGTGGCCTTATATCCAAGCCATCTGTGAGAAAAAACTATAATCTCGAAAAACGTAAATATATCATCGGCGGCTTCATACTGCTGATAGGGCTGATTTACCTCATCCGTCTGTTCGACTTGCAGATCAACGACGAGAAATACAAGCAATCAGCCGATTCAAATGCTTTCCTGAAGAAGACTGTGTACCCCTCGCGCGGACTCATCTACGACCGCAACGGCGAGTTAGTGGTATTCAACCAACCTGCCTACGACGTGATGCTTATCCCGCGCGACGTGCAGCCCTTCGACACCCTCGATTTCTGCGAGACTATCAATATCACACTCGAGCAGTTCAACAAGCGCATGGCCGACATGAAAGACAAGCGCCTCAATCCGGGATACTCGTCGTACACCCCCCAGCGCCTTATCGCGCAGCTGTCGGTAGAAGACTACGGCAGGTTGCAGGAGAAGCTATACCGCTTTCCGGGCTTCTTTATCCAGAAAAGGATATTGAGGCAGTATAAGACCCCCACGGCGGCAAACGTGCTCGGCAACATTCGCGAGGTCAACCGCGATGATATCGACCGCGACCCATACTATTCGCCCGGCGACTACACCGGCGACCTCGGCATTGAAAAGAGCTACGAGCCATACCTGCGCGGTGTAAAAGGCGTAGAGATACTGATGCGCGATGCCCGCGGACGAATACAGGGCCGTTACGAAGACGGTGCAAACGATGTAGAACCCATATCGGGCCGCGACCTCAGGCTGAGCCTCGACATCAAACTGCAGCAATACGCCGAGTCGCTAATGGTAGGCAAACGAGGCGCTGTCGTCGCTATCGAACCCGCTACCGGCGAGGTGCTGTGCATGGTGTCGATGCCAAACTACGACCCGACCCTGCTCGTAGGCCGTCAGCGCGGCGAGAACTATAGGAAACTCGTGCAGGACCAGTCGTGGCCATTGTTCGACAGGGCGCTCATGGGCGCATACCCTCCCGGCTCGACATTCAAGCCCACCCAGGGCCTGATACTCCAGCAAGAGAAGATTATCGACCTTCACACCACATACCCCTGCTACCACGGATATATCAGCGGCGGCCTCCGCGTAGGCTGCCACCCACATGCGTCGCCGCTGCCCCTGATACCGGCATTGGGTACATCGTGCAATGCTTTCTTCTGCTGGGGCTTCAAAGCCATGATTGACAAGCGCAGCAAATACGGCTCGTCGGCCAAGGCTTTCGAGGTATGGAAAAACCACCTTGTGTCAATGGGCTACGGCTACAGACTCGGCATCGACCTGCCCGGAGAGAGCCGCGGCTTTATACCCAATGCCAAGTTTTACGATAAATTCTACAGCGAGGGCCACTGGAGCGCAAACACCATTATATCTGTATCGATAGGCCAGGGCGAAATCCTTGCCACACCGCTGCAGATAGCCAACCTCGGCGCTACCATTGCCAATCGCGGCCACTTCATAACGCCCCACGTGGTCAAGGAGATTCAAGATACCGTAATGGACTCCAAGATACTCGAGAAACGCTACCCCACCGTCGAGGCGCACTACTACAATTCTGTAGCCGACGGTATGCGTGCAGCCGTGACAGGCGGTACTTGCCGCCGAGCCGCCATTCCGGGCATCGAAGTATGCGGCAAAACAGGTACTGCGCAGAACCCCCACGGCAAAGACCACTCAGCCTTTATGGGATTCGCACCCTATCATGAGCCCAAAATCGCCGTAGCAGTATATGTAGAGGGCGGCGGCTGGGGCGCGACATACGGTGTGCCTATCGGCAGCTTGGTAATAGAAAAATACCTCACCGGCAAGATTGCACCCGAGCGCAAATATATGGAAGACCAAATGCTAAACTCAAGTATCTACTATGCCGCTCCCAAGAAGAAATGACCCCTCGTCGACCTTTCGCCACCTCGATTGGCCAACGGTAATCATATACCTCATCATGGTGTTTGCCGGTATGGTGAGCATCTATGCCGCATGCTACAACTTCGACAACGCATCGATGTTTGCCATTACCGAGTTCTCGGGCAAGCAGCTGCGCTGGATAGGCCTGTCGCTTGCCCTCGGCCTGGTGATACTGCTCATCGACGCCCGAATGTACGAGACCTACTCGTTCCCGATCTACGTGGGCTTGATGATACTGCTTGCTATTACGCCATTTTTGGCCGAGGACACAAAGGGATCATACTCATGGATTAAGTTCGGCAGTATGAGCCTGCAACCCGCCGAATTTGCCAAGTTTGCCACAGCTCTTGCCCTTGCCAAACTATTCAGCGGCTATCATTTCGACCTCAACGCCAAGTGGACCAACTACGTCAAGGCGATAACGATCATCGTGATACCTATTGTGCTGATTCTGTTGCAGAACGAGACCGGCTCGGCGCTCACCTTTATGGCACTGTTCTTCGTGCTTTACCGTGAGGGCATGAGCGGACTGGTGCTGTTTGCAGCCCTTTTCGCAGTGGTGATATTCGTGGTCGGCATCAAGTTTACCGAGTCGATAATCATGGGTATGCCTGCCGGGCAATTCTACGTGATAATCATGATTATGGTAGTGATGATAGGCATGACAGCTGTATACTCTCGACGCTACGAGGTGGGGCGCAACCTGCTGATATGGTTTGCCGGTACCGGCCTGATAGAGTATATCATCAGCCTGTTCGACATCGCAATCCCCGGGCTGATAGTCAACATGGCGATAATAGGCATTGCATGTATCTACATAGTATTCGAGGCCATAACCCTGCGTCGCCCCAAGCTGTATGTCTCCGCGGCGACGGCGGTACTGTCAATCGCCTTCCTATTCTCGGTCGGGGCTGCCTTCGACCACCTGCAGCCTCACCAGAAACTGCGCATACAGGTAGCACTCGGCATTGTAGAAGACCTGCGCTCTGCCGGATATAATGTCAACCAGTCGAAAATCGCTATCGGCTCGGGAGGCTTCTTTGGCAAGGGATTCCTCAACGGCACTCAGACAAAACTCAAATACGTGCCCGAGCAGCACACCGACTTCATATTCTGCACTATCGGCGAGGAAGAAGGCTTCGTGGGTACGATGATTGTGACCCTGCTATTCCTCGGGCTAATACTGCGCGTGATAGCGATAGGCGAACGACAACCGACAACCTTCGGTCGCGTCTATGCCTACTGCGTGGCCTCGTACTTCATATTCCATTTCTGTATCAACATCGGCATGGTCATCGGCCTGTGCCCCGTTATCGGCATTCCCCTACCCTTCTTCAGCTACGGCGGCTCATCGCTGTGGGGATTCACGATACTGCTGTTCATACTCCTCAAGCTCGACGCCTCCCGCAACAATTACCTGTCGTACTGACCCCATTCCCGAGGCATTTCGGTTTAGGAAAGGGTTAGATGCAGATGCGGTAATCTAAAAAGTCGTCGGAGACGACGCTATCATGGTTAACCCCACGATGCTTGCTTCGTGGGGTATTTTACCCCCCTTAAAGAATGTCCTCGGAGAGGACACTGTAGATATCATACGGCGTCCTCTCCGAGGACATCAAGCATGGTGCACGTCATCTAACCCCACGAAAAATCGTGGGGTTAACCACAATCACGTCCTCTCCGAGGACTTTTTTTCCCACATGGTGCATCTAACCCTCAAGAAAACACCATTGTGCCGCGACCCTACGAATGTAGGGATGCTGCTCTTGCTATTAACTTTAGGAGAAAGAGTGTCTGCGATAGGAGCTTGGCTCTCGAGACAAGCCACGGTTAGGCGATGCAAATCCATTGATTAACAAGAATTTACCTAATTACCCTCTCGTAGGGTCGCGGCATGCCGC
>LUJM01000089.1 GCA_001689415.1 Bacteroidales bacterium M2
TGGCAATATATTTCACCACTAATGATTCTCCATTCTCCATTGCGCATTATAAACCCGTTTCTAACGTTAAAGAGCCAACGGTCCCACGTCCTGTAATATCAGATGCCAGGAATTGATATAGATTTGCGAACTTATCCAGCGCCCATTTTCATCAAGGAAAAGAACCAGCGAATAATCATCGCGATAGTCAAGATAATCCTCATTGCTCAGGGCCTTATGCTTGCCCTTGGTCATCAGTGCATAATCGGCAAGCGGTATCGACGCTATAAGCGACTTATCGCTCTTGCGGTAAATACGAACCATACAACGCTTCTCCGGTGTGATACGGCTCACCTGGAAATCGGCCACCGCACACCTCACCGCTGTGATTGCGCGACTCTCGTTGCCCTGGCCGTCACCCTTATAATCGGGCACCTCTACGCCTGCCGAACCGCTTGTCACCGTGTGAGCATAGTAAGTCAACGGCTCGTCGGCAAGAATCGTGTTATCCCAGTCAAGATAACCGTTCTCCTCCACGATAGTAAAGACGAAATCATCATCATCCACCGCGTCGCCCGACAAGTGCTGCAACACAACATGCACATCATTAGTATCCTTAGTCAGACGTACATCATAGATATGTACGCCCTGCTCATCTGTAAAAGTCACATCCATAAGCTTGCCATGGTAGAGATCGCGGAAATCGTCGCGCACGGCCGAACCGGCGAAATCCCAGCCAGCTTCGTGCGGTGTGCGCCCTCCAAGGGTTGCTTGTAGATCTGTATGCTTTGTAATGTCGTCAGCGATTGCAAAATCTGTATTATAACCGCTGCCGCACCAGGCTATCAGCGAATAGGTGCCGGGGGCCAAGCCCTCTACATCCATCAGATAGCTGCCTGATTTGAGTTCGTCGCCGGCCTCGTGCTTCTGCCACACGATTGTGCCGTCGGTGTCGACGATATAGAGTGTCACCTCATCGACTTCGGCTGCGAATGCATCGGTGTACTTAAGGTTGCGGTCGTAGACGAAACGAACCTTGTAGTGCGGATCGCAATCGCCTTCCTCGTCGTAGATCATGCCGTCGCACGAGGCAAGCATCACAGCCGCCAACACCGGTAGCAGCCGAGAGAGTGCCTTGATTATGTATGAGATGTGTGTCATTTAAATAAATATAGTATTGTAGTAGTGCGTGGTCCGCTTCGGGACCGGTGAGGAGATTATAAAATTAAGAGTCTCCGGGGCCTCAAGGTCATCTCGACCCCGAAGACTCTTGATTATGATATTCTTATACTGCCACTCGATTCAGCTCCAATAGGAGCACGCCCTTCGTAGGGTCGCGAAACGCTGCGATAGGAGCTTGGCTCTCCGAGACAAGCCTCAATCAGGCAAATCGCCCTCTCGCAGGGTCGCGGAAGACCGCGATAGGAGCTTGGCTCTCCGAGACAAGCCTTAATCAGGCAAATCGCCCTCTCGCAGGGTCGCGGAAGACCGCGATAGGAGCTTGGCTCTCCGAGACAAGCCTTAATCAGGCGTAGGGTCTCAATAATTTTGCAATTCTGGCCGTGGCTTGTCTCGGAGAGCCAAGCTCCTATCACAAGCACACCTTCTGGTAGGGCAGATAATCCGCCTTCTCGTAGGGTCGCGGCATGCCGCGACCGGCCAAAAGTGCATTTATTTACCTGCCTATCAATGGGAAAAATGCTTCCGACACCCGGTCGCGGCATGCCGCGACCCTACGAGAGTGGGGGTGTGCTGAAACCAATAAATATTCAGCATTGGTTCGACCACCCGGAAGTGCATTTATCTTTTGAGGCTCAAACTCGACCTAACTCTTCAGGCCGAAAGGAGTAGCAGTATCATTCCGCGGCCCGGCGGGCAATCAAACCCGCCAGCCCACGCGGATAGATTAAAGTTCGATGCCGCCCTGGTTGATAACCTTCCAAGAAAGGATATTGATGTTGGCAGATACGTAGTAGCGGGGATCTTCGGGTTCGTCAGGGATGATAGCTTCACCGGGAACTTCGTCAGTACCGGGATTGAAGATACCATGACCTACTCGTACAATCTTGCCGATTGAAAGTTTGTACCAGTGGTTACGAACTACGCCATAGTAGCCTTCATCTTCTGCAGTAAGACCATTATTTGCGAAGTGCTCGATAGGCACATTGTATACCATGCGGCCACCGTTGAAGGCAATAGCTTTTGCCATCTTGGTTGTGTCCTTCTGGTAAGCGAGAAGACCTTCGTTCATTACTTCAATATCGGTCTTGCCGGCAACGTCAACTTCTACATATTCACCTGCTTCATTCTTAACCCAGAGAGCTTCAGCGGCATCAGCCTTAGCTGCAATGTAGATTGAACCGGTTCCGTTATTAGCTGCATCCCAGTCGTAAGCAGTAGCAGGAAGCTCATTGTAAACTTCTTTGTCTACTTCAACCATTACAGGGGTGCCATCGTCGTTGAATTTGGGGTTACCCAGCTCGTCTGTAGCCTGAACCTCCACTTTTTCAATTGTCTTAACGTAGTAATCAAGCTTGCCAGCTGACTGAAGTACTGAAAGTACATATTTAATATAGTCAGCTTTGGTAAAGAGAACTTTGTTGTACTCTACCAGGTCAAGACCATTACCGTCTACATCGCATACAGTAGCTGCAAGTGTAACATGAGTGGTATAAGCAGGAACTACAAGTTTGTTTTTAAGGACGTTAGCTGCCACATTAGTATTTTCGTTGCAGTAGTTGTAGTTTGCCTCGCCGGTATAGGCAGTCTTGGTAGCTTCATTGTAGTCAATGTAGTTGAAGTAGTCAAGGTTATTGCCTTCTTCAAATTTGGCCTGGTCATAAACCCAAGACTTAGCCCAGAACGAGCGGAAGTATTCGGGTTTATCCCAACCAGCAAAAGGTGCTGTTGTTTCCCAACCGGCCAAGAGCTGCTTCGAGATGTAGCTGTTCTTTGCAAGTGCATTGAGTGTCCAGCCCTCAAGACGTACATAAAGTTTGGTGTTGCCTTCTACGTTACCGTCGTTACCTTCACCAAATACAGTAGCGTCAATCTCATAAAGACCTTTTTCAGTAGGTTTAAGAGTAGATTCTGTAGTTACAGTCACCTTACCTGCAAGACGCTCTACATATACTTCTACAGGAGTAGCTTCGTTTGCATCCCTGGGCTCGAGCGAGAAGTTAGACTTGTCAAGCTTTGTAAGCATGGGGAACTTGTTTTCGTGGTTGACATCAGTAGCGGTAGCACCCTGATAGTAGCTCGATGTCGACATTACGAAATTGCCACGTTCGCCGAACTGAGTAAGAGCTGCGGTTACTTTCTCGTAGCTGTCACCTGCTGCAGGCGTGTATGTATTGCCGTTTTCGTCAGTGAATGTGGGGAGGTTGAGAACGGTAAGCATGTAGGTAGGATACTCGTTACCCTGGAGGTCTTCGAGTACGATTACGTTCTTGCCGATCCATTCAATGTTTTCACCGTTATTACCATTCCAAGTAGGATTGTTGGGGTTAGTGCGGCCTACGTAGATACCGTTAGCGTCAAAGAAGAAGAAGTGAGCGTTGGCTACTTCGTGCTCCTTTTCATCGCCATACACATAACCGCCGTCTGTGGTCGAACGGCTGTAGCCTGCGCCATAAATGTCGCCTGCGCTCTGGATGTTGACAGTAAGATAAGCCTTTTCACCTGCGGGGATAGTGTTATCACCGGGGGCAACAGGCTCGTCGTTCGAGCATGCGGCAAGCATTGCCACTGCTGCGAAACCTGCGAACAGTTTGTTTAGTTTGTTCATTTCTGTTGGTTTACTATGATTTGTTAATAAATATATTTTGTTTTCTTGTGTAAGTTTTCTTTGCTTATTCCGATTGGTCGGTCGGCTCTATCAGATATTCAACCGTATTGCGGTTAATTATAGCGTCCACTTCGGCTCGCTGCTGTGCTGCCTGTTCGAGGCCCTTGCTTGCTGCGGTATTGAAGAATTTATTGGCACGCTCGAGGTCGCCCGACATTCCGGCAAGCACACCGCGGCTGTATACCGCCTCGGGGCTGTCGCCGGCGCGGTCTAGATAATCCGACGCCTTGTCAAGTCGGCCGGCTGCCATCATTATATTAGCTGCATTGAGATTGCTCTTGGTGTCGTAGGGATGTATCTCTACGGCTTTGAGCATGATTTCGTTGTACTTGTCGCTTCCAACAGGATAGAGGGCCGCGATGCGCTGGAAATCGACAGGGCGCATGCGCTCCGGTGTCACCTTGTACACTTCGAGCAGCTCCTCTACCGTAGCATAAGCCTTGATGCGGTATTTCACCACATAGTCCGAGTGGCGCAGCCAGGGGTACACATTCTTTAATATATAGTCGTACTGCTCGGGGTAGCGGCGGCGTATCTCCTCGTTGCGGGGGTCGGGCTCCATATCCGACTGTGCGATAGCCAGGATTTCGTCGCGGTGCGCGATATCGTTTTCCTTCAGCCAGTCGATCAGGCCCTGCCAGTCCTCGGGCTCGTAGTCGGTATGCATGATATCCGCGTCGAGCGCCATGCGCTTGCGAACCAACTCCTTAAGGGTCTGCGTACGGCCCATAGCCAGGCGCACGTTGTTAGAGTACGAACCCTCGGGCGATGCAAAACCCTTGAACGATACGAAAGTAATCGTCGCGTCGGGGTCGTCCTGCACAAACTTGATAGTCTTGTAAATCTTATCCAGCTCCTCGGGGTTCTTCATATAGTTCTCCTTGAGCTCGGTGCGGTTTACCACGAATGTGATAAATGCGCGGCCCTCGGCGGCAAGCTCGATTGCACTGTCGCCGGTCAGTTCTACGAAGCTGAATTTGGGGTCGTAGGCCGGGCGCACATAGTCGAGGCGTGCGAGCGGGGTCTCGGGGCCCACCTTGGCTGTCTCGCAGCAGTTGGCAAGATCCTGGAGCATATCCACCTGGCAGCGGTTCATCCAGTCTTCAAATGGCACCTCGGCGCGATACTCGATGCTCTCTTTCGAGCCGGCATCGTAAATCTTAGTACCTGCGGGCAGGTCGTTATTGCGAATGTGGCTGTAGTAGCGGTTACGACCGGCAATCTTTACCGCCGGGAGTATCAATACTCCGTGGCCCTCGGTAGCGCGGACAACAGGCGTGAAGGTCACCTCTTTGTCGCGGCCGGGATTGACGGCGCGGGGGTCGATATTCATCGATACCATAAGCTCGTTGCCTACGCGGGCAACCTTGATTTTCTCTACTTTCAGAAGTGCATCCTGAGTGTCGGCGAAAGCCGGCATGGCGGCAACGGCAAGCATTGCGGCAGCAAGTATGCGGGTAATGGCGTTCGTTTTCATTGTCAGAATGTATATACGAGGTTTATTGCGGCCTTGGTCGGACCTACATAGTTATGAGGGTGATTGGTGTCGACCTTCTGGCCGCAGTCGGCGCACTCAAACATATCATATCGGGTATATACCCAGCCGATGCCGATTTCGGCCTCGATGTTCCAGCGCTTGTCGAGAATCCACGAATAACCATAGGCGATACCCGCTCCGGCCATCCAGCCCTGGAATCGGTACTCCTTGAGTTTACGGAAGTCTGTGCCGAGAAATTTAAACGGCATATCGAGGTTGCCATAGTTATACTGCCCGCCCAACAGATGCGCACCGACGAAATGGCCCGAATATGCCTGGCAAAACCAGTAGCGAGCCTCCGGCTGTACAAGCCAGTGCTTCCAGCGGTGGTCCTTGATGGCCCACGCATTCAGGTTCGCGCTCAGGTCGCCTGTCCATTGTGGAGCAAATTTTACCTCTACACCGCCATTCAACGTGGCTGTCGCATCGTAGAGTAAGTTAGTTTTTATGGCCGCTTTCTGGCCCAGCGCCATCAGTGGCGCAAGAATAGCAAGCAGCAGTACTATTAATTTAACTTTCATGCCTATGGCGAGAATGATTGGTTATCGTTAATTGATTAAATAATTGTTTGCACGCCTAAAACGTAGTAGTCACAAAAAGTATCCCCTCGTCGCAACTCTTATTATGTGTTTTGTCGAGGTTACCGCTTGTTTACCCACTAAAAAAGTTTAGGAGAGAGGCGGCGGAGAGAGCTTTGTATTCAAATCAGCCTTTCGAAATTATCTTTCGACTACGACTGATTTGCGATGCAAAATTACAACATTATTGATTTTTCTAAATTGACATAGCATCAAAAAAACGGTTGATTTTTCGTAAAAATGGGCAAATATCTCACCACAATTCTTGGTTAATTTTAATATTATATCACTCAAAACCTCATCACAGCATCTCAGAAGGCCGATATAGCTATACAACTATTCATATTTTACCTTCAAGAGCCCGGAAGTTATACTTTTTGAGACAAAAGCTCGCTCAAAGACAACAAACACTTGGCAAAAGCCATAATTACTGTCCCGAGCATCGAGCTTCCGAGAGGCCCGTCAGGTGAGAACAACTCCCCACCCCATTACGCATCAAAAAACCATTATGCATTAAAAATTGCATTATGAATTGTGCATTCTGCATTTTGCATTAAAGAATTGCATTGCGCATTAAAAATCCATTCTGCATTATGCATTATCCATTTTGCATTATGCATTATGAATTCTACATTAAAATAAAAGCCTTGCTTTTGGTCATATAAGAGAGGTGCGTAAACTGTATACTTTATCACAACAACCGATTCGGATCCTCATTTTCCACATTCTTCTGCCTGTACTCGCGAGGTGTCATTCCCGCAAACTGAACAAACGAACGGTGAAAACTCGAATGACCCGCAAAACCACAACGCTCTGCGATATCGGCTATCGTCATCGTTGGCTCCGCCACAAGCAATCGCTTGGCCTCGGCCATACGTAAATCCCGGATGTAGTCATTGAAACTACGGCCTATGCCTTCGTTGAAAATCCGTGACAGATAAGTGCGGTTGAGGGGTACCACTCGCGCTACATCAATCAGCTTGAACGACTGGTCGAAATACGGATGCTCCGACTCAAGCCACGCCACTATCGTCGAAGCATACTCCGGTATGCGCGACTCAAACGATTTTTCATAGTCCGTCTCCACCTCTGCCTTGCGAGTGTGTCGGCGCAGGTACACCAACACCACATACCACAATACGCCAATTAGGCATATCGACAGAAGCGAGCCAATGACAATATCAACAGTAGTCAGCTCTGAGGTTATCACGGTAATTGTTCAACTGAATGAAGTTATTTATCGGTTAACATTACGCAAAAGTAGTGTTTTTTCTATCAATAAGCAAGCGTTTTAAGGCTCCAGGGGTGGTCAAAAAAAAAAAAAAAAAAAACAAAATTTTTGTTAATACAAGCACACACGGCTTAAAATATATCATTTTGCTACACTTCAGCTTATTAAACACCGCACAGCCAAGCCATTTTGCTTACAATTTATTTTCATAATTTTTTACCATAAAAGCATCTTACTACCACCGACTTACCAAAAAACCATAAGCTACTTAAACTTCCTACCCCCTAAAACCCTACTTGTTAAAATTTCAATTTCACTCCGTTAAATTTTGCAAGTCTCAAAATTTATCATAACTTTGTATGAACTTTGAAATGGCGAAAATCTATATTATGAAAAAGAAACTCATCACGGCCGCTATCGCTGCTATCGCATGCATATTCATCTCGGCCGACATAATCGCTCAAAACGACGCAGGACGCCGCGTACAGGTGGCCGGAATCGCTTTCTACAACTTCGAAAACCTTTTCGACACTATACCTAACAACCCCCTCGGCCGTGACGAGGAATTCACACCCAAAGGTCAGCGCCAATGGGACGGGCGTAAATACTGGTTGAAAGTTCACAACCTCGCTTACGCCATTTCGCAATTCAAAACCAAAACCACTCCGATCGGACCGGCAATTATTGGTGTCAGCGAAATCGAGAACCGTTCTGTTATGGAAGACGTCGTAAACCAGCCCGAACTAAAACCCTGGAACCTCCAGATCGTTCACCACGACTCGCCCGACAAGCGCGGTGTCGACGTCGGTCTGATATACAACCCCCGATACTTCAAACTCGAAAACGTCACAAACCACCGACTAACAGCCCTACCATTCGCAACCCGCGACCAGATGTGCGTCGTCGGACAACTCCTCGGACAGCGCATCGCCGTCATCGTCAACCACTGGCCCTCGCGCATCGGAGGTCAGGAACAGAGCGAACCCAACCGAATCGCAGCAGCCGAACTATCAAAGCACATCGCCGACAGCCTTTGGACTGTCGACCCTCAAATGGGAATCATAATAATGGGTGACCTCAACGACGACCCTATGGATAAATCATGCGCCGTCACTCTCGGTGCCAAGCGCAACCCCGACGGCGTTGCCGAACACGGATTCTACAACCCCTGGTGGGACATCCTGAACCGTGGCATCGGTACGCTGGCATACAAAAGCTCATGGAACCTTTTCGACCAGATAATAGTATCGGGTAACCTCGTCAACGCTCCCGAAAACCGCTGGAACTTCTACGAAGCAAAAGTACTCAACTTCGACTTCCTCAAAGACACCGAAGGAAACCGCATCGGATATCCCAAACGCACATACTCTGCCGGCAGCTTCCTCGGTGGCTACTCCGACCACTTCCCAACCGAAATTTTCCTTCGTCGATACGTCGACAAGAAATAAATCCATCATTAATAATAAATCAAGCTTATGAAAAAACTTTTACTCACCCTCGCTATCGGCGCAGCTGTATCTTTGAGTGCCAGCGCCGACACTTACTATGAGTGCCTCTTCGGAGCTTCTTACAACTCTGCATCGATTCAAGATTACACTTCTTCATGGGAAGCTACAAATGAAGGAAGCACATTCGATATCGTCAACTTCAACAACAACAAAAACGGTTGGTCTTTCGTAAAATGTGGTCGTAAAAACAACGCATCAGTTGCTACAATTACCACAGGATTCGCCGCCTCACAAATGATCGACGAGGTTGTGCTCAATGCAGCGTTCAACGAAGCTAACGTAATGAACGACATCAAGCTCGAGACTTCAGCTACCGCTGACTTTGCTACTATTATCAGCTCTGTTAGCGCTGACAACACTGTAATCAACACCAAAAACGCTACTGCGGCAGACATCACTTTCAAACTTGACAATCCTGCTGCCAACCTCTACTATCGACTCACATTCGACTGCAAGAGCGCTAAGGGCAACGGCATTGTTTGGGTTTACTCAGTGAAATATAACGGTAATGCCGGCCAAGCATCTCTTGAAGACCCCGCTCTCGCATTCCCCCAGACAAGCTATACTATTAAGTTTGGCGAAGAATTTACCGCTCCCGAGCTGACCAAAACTACCGACGCAACTCCCAAATATACTTCTTCAAACGAAGAGGTTGCAACTGTTGACGCAGCAACCGGTGCTGTTACCGTTTTGGCTATTGGTACAACTACTATCACAGCAACCGTCGATGCAACCGACACATTCAAAGCCGGTAACGCTTCTTATACTCTCGTAGTAGAAGACCCCAGCACCTTCTGGGCTCCCGACTGCAAAGACAAGACAAACCCCGAATTCACATTCGAAGTAATATCTGGTGAACTCGACCCCTGGACCATCGACGACCGTTACGGCCTCAAGGCTTCTGCTTTCAAAAACAATGCTGCAAACGTTTCTGATGCCGTGGCAGCTTCTCCTGTTCTCGACTTTACAGAATACACCGCCCCGATCACCCTCAACTACAGTCAGGCTCTCAACCAATTCAAAATCAACAACACTCTTATCGATTGCACCGACGAAGCTATCGCTCCTTATGTTTCAATCGTTGCTCAGATCGAAGGCGAAACAGAATGGGCACAAATCGGTAAAGTAAACGCTCCCGCTTCTTTCAGCTGGAACTTCTACGACGGCACCGAAATCGACCTCGCTCAGTTCGCCGGCAAGAAAGTTAAGATTGGCTTCCGCTACACCTCTACTGCCGAATGCGCAGGTACTTGGGAAGTTGACCACGTTGTTGTTAAAGCTCAGCGCATAACCACCGGCATCACAAACATCGAAGCCGACACCAACGCACCTGTTGAATACTTCAACCTCCAGGGCGTACGCGTTGAAAACCCCGAAAACGGCCTCTATATCCGTCGTCAGGGCAACAAAGTAAGCAAAGTTATCATCAAATAACCCAACGCTCCCAAACACCCCAAAAAGGCCGCCCCGCGGCCTTTTTTCATACCCCCCCGCCAAGCCCCCATTTACCGAATGAGCCAAGCCCTATTAGACCAATCAGCCCCATTAGCCCAACACCCACCCACCAAAGCAAACAAGCGAGCGCCAGCGAGCCCCACACAAATCAAAAGCCATTATTCCTATCCCCGAAGGCGCTGAGCTTTAGCGAAGCCACCATCTCCCACCCCACACCAGTCGAGTGAAACGAGACAAAAAAAATGCTCGAAGAGCATTCCTGTACCTAACCCCGGCATTACGAAGTTTGCCG
>LUJM01000090.1 GCA_001689415.1 Bacteroidales bacterium M2
TGCCGACTTTGATGATAGGACAAGTTATCCTCTTTTCCAATGATAACACCAATCTCGTGAATTTCAAACCACAGGGCATCGCGGCTCGGAAGCGGAAACACGGGCTGTTCATCATCGGTCGTGTTGTACAGCGACAATATCCGTTCCGCTATGGGATGCAGCGGCACGAACGCCTCCACATTCGTCTTCTTGCGGTTGATGCGGATATACTGCCTGCCCTCCGCATTACGTCCGATATGGTGCGGATGCAGAAGTTTTATATCCACATACGCTAATCCTGTCAGCGTGGAAAAGATGAAAGCCCGTCTTGCAAGTTCCTGACGCTTGTCATACATCGGGGTGGATAGGATTCCCTTGAACTCCTCGCGGCTGATGTACTTGTGCCTTGCCTCCGGCTTCGGCTCGTACTCCAAATCCTCGCAGGGGTTCACACGGATAATGTCCCTGTCCACGGCAAGATACAACAGACGGTTCAGCCAGCACATACATTTGTTGGTCTGGGATGCCCCGAAATTCTTGCACTTCTTCAGATATGCCTTGTAGGACTTGCCGAACTCCTCCGTCACTTCTTCAAGGGCGATGTCCTTCTTTCCGAAGAATGCGAGATAGTCCGTCAGGTACTTCTGGTAATACATGGAGTGACGGTAGGAAGATATGGAATCTATTTCCTCGGAATGCTTCTTCAAACGCGCCCGTTCCCATTCTCCCATTTGCAGGAGGGTGGTCGGATGGATATTGTTCAAGGTGATATGGTTCTTCAATATCTCCGCACTGACCACGCCTTGCGATTTCAGTATTTCCTCGTATGCTTCTGAAATGATCCGGAGATATTCCTGCAAGCGGTTGTTCTCTCTTGCTAACTTTATCTCGTTCTTCTTGCTGTTCCAATCTTCCGGGCGGCAATAGATTCCCGTGCTGACAACTGTCTGTTTCCCGTCAATGGTAATGCGGCAAAGAATGCCGGTCGTTCCGTCCGCTTTTACTCGGCTTCGATTGATGTAGGGTAACAATGAGAATGTACTTCGCATATCGTTTTATGTATAAAGGGTTAAAGAACTAACTGGAAATCTTTGGTTGCTTCGATAAACTTGTCCATGTCCTCGAAAAGCTTCTTCGGGCTGACACGGGCATAGACCTGAGTCGTGGAAATATCTGAATGTCCCAACATCCTGCTGATGGTCTCTATCGGCACGCCCGCTTCAAGCGTTATCAGCGAGGCGAAACTATGTCTGGCCTGATGGTAGCACAAATTATCCTTGATGCCTGCCAGTGCCGCCAACGCTTTCATGTGCCGTTTCATGTTCGGATGGTGGATTATCGGGAAGAGCGTATCCCTTGTCTCGTCCTTGTATTTCTCAAGCAGTGCCAACGCTTCGGGCAGGAGTTTCACGCTCGCCCTGTGTTCGTTCTTCTTCCTGCGGTACTTCAGCCACAATGCCCCGTTGTCGTCCGTGTATAGGTTTTCTTCCGTGATGGAAATCACATCGGCATATGATACGCCCGTATAGCAAGCAAACAGGAAAAGGTCACGCGCCAGTATGTGCGTCTTCCGGTAGGGAGGTATTTCCACGTCACGGATTTTCTCAAACGATTCGCGGCTCAATGCCCGTGGCGTCCTTTCCGACTGCCGGGGCAGGGCGAAATGTTGGAAATGGCATCTCTCGGAATACCCTTTCTTGTAGGCAAGGCGGCAGATTTTCTTCAGGATGGCAAGGTGGTGGCGTACGGTGTCAATCGCATAGCCTTTTTCTTCCGTGACGAATGTCTGATAGTTGTGGATGAACTGTTCCGTCAGTTGTCCGAAAGCCAAATCCTTGGCCTTGTACTTGGTTTCGATAAACTCTCGGAGTGCCAGCCGCATATAGTGATAGCCGGGATAAGTGCCTTTGGCACGGTCTATGCCGATACGCGCCTTGATGTCGTCACAGATAACGTCTGTCATTTTCATGAGGGTCATTTGTGTTTTCATGCTGCCTTGTAAAAGGTCTTTCACATCGGTGGCATCGAAATCAATCTTGCGCTCCACGAGGTTGTCAAATGCCGCGTTCACCGCCAGCAGCAGCTTGTCAATCTTGGCGTTGGTTTCCACCGCCTCGCGGCTCTTGCCGTTCAGACGGCTCTCACGGGGATTCCACAACTCCGGTGTGCAGGACAGCTTGCAGCCGAACTGCGCCATCGTGCGGTTCACCGTAATCCTTCCCATTATCGGGGCTTTGCCCGACTTGTCCAGTCCGCTCTTTTTGAGGTAGAGCANNTGAATTTTTCTACTTTCATACGCTTATATTTTAGTTGTGCAAAATTACTTGCCATATAAGCGTTCCTTGATATGCAAAACACTGTGTATGAGCGCAAACAAAACAGTGCGGACTTCATTTTACTTTATTCCGTTACCATTGTCCGTTTCGGTAACAGGGTGGCTAACGTTTTGGTAACTGAACAACCTCAACATTCCGTCTCATTTTGCATTTTTCCTACTTTGCAAAATACGGAAATACCGCTCATTTCAAACGACTTACGTTTCATCTTCGCCTCTTTGCTTTTGCTTGCATTGCCTATCACTTTCCACACAATGCGCCACAGCTTCGCCACGCTCCTTGCAGCCAATGGTGTTGACATTCTGACTATCAGCCGAATGTTGACCCATAAGAGCGTCAAGAATACTCAAATTTACGCAAAAGTCGTAGATGAACGGGCACGCGAAGCCTCGGAGGTCATATCGCTGAAATAGGATTAAAATAACTGATATTTCCGAAATTAGGCTTAACTTTGCGCCATAATACTTAGAAAAATGGAAATCAGCCAA
This sequence comes from Bacteroidales bacterium M2, assembly GCA_001689415.1. Taxonomy (GTDB): domain Bacteria; phylum Bacteroidota; class Bacteroidia; order Bacteroidales; family Muribaculaceae; genus CAG-873. Next base: position 2,804 of record LUJM01000090.1, read on the forward strand.
CAGCAATATGAATCTGCCCTTGCTCGTATTGAGGAATTGTTACCTCTTATATCTGATGATACTCCGTCAGACAGCCCTGATGCCGTTGAACTAATTAAAGTTTCTGGGATTGTGAGGGAATATGAGCTAAAACATTATCCCATCGGAGAATCCGAGCAATCATAATCTCCACATATTTATATTGAGTGCCATTCCATTGATTTGGAGTGGCACTTAATTTGCCCGGTGAACATCATTGGGGCTGTGTTCGTTATAAAAACTGATGAAATTTTTACAATAATTAAACCCTGAATGAAAAACGGACACCTCCCCGACCACTGGCAGATATGGCTTTGGATAGGCATAGCTGCCCTGATTCTCGCCGCAGTTGCCCGCCAATATGCAATCGACATCAGAGGAATGAGTGGCTTTAACGCCAATCTTATCTTCCTCGGTGTTTTTGTTGTATTCGCTCTGCTGTATCTCGCTTTCCAAGAGTTTATTTCCCGTACTCTTGGCACGGCATTAGTAAAATGTTTTGAAAAGCTGTTCAAATGGCTCGGCTTCAAACAACGTGAGCCGGAAAATATTGAACCAGTATCCATCCCGGAAGAAATCACTGAAACACCTCCGGCTCCTTCACCAATCCAACAACCGCAACCGTCCATCACAACCGAAACGGCACCACAGAACGGTATCGTCAAGATTGAGACTCCGACACCGAAGAAAATTGTCATAGACTATGAAGGCCGGCGCGAGGAAGCAAAGAAGCGACAAGAGGACAGAGCCTATGAAAAAGAGGCGAATGTAATTCTCTATGTCGGTTATACGATGTCCCCATTCGTTGACAAGGATGTCGTGGAGAAAATTATCAATATCGTGACTGAGTTTATCCATACTTCCGGAGTACCTGATTTCTCAGAGGACATGGCAATTCGGCTCCCTGCTGAACTCACCACATCCGACATGATGCACTTTGGGTGGAACATAGCCAAGCCTTTCAATAAGTATAATCTACACACGGCACATTTTCTTAAACAGGCATTCCCTTATACATTCAAGGATGTTGAAGTCTGTACCATCGAGAGAAAGCTGACCTGCAATGGGACGCAAGGCAGAATAAAAATTGATAAAAATGTTGGCAGCTTCAAAATTCCTGATGAAAACGCTGTGGTGGAAACGCCCACCGACAGTGCAACCGAGAAAAAGGCATTAGAAAAGAAGCCGAAGAAGCCGAAAAAGGCATCTAACTCCGCCCAAAAGCCAAAGAGAGCGATGAGCGCGATGGAAGCTGCCATGATGGATATGGAGATTGAGCCTTATAATCCTGGCGATGAAGTTATTGAAGAACCTGATAGATATGGTTATGACATAGGGTGGTGATATGGTGGACTGACGGTGGAAATGCCTCTTATCCCGGTGCTTAATTCCACCATTTGAACACTTCCGTACTTTGCTGGCGAATTCACATAAAGGTGGGTTCGCCAGCATATATGTTCAACACAACCATTACATTCGATGAGCTGCCGGGTGCAGTGTCATCGCTGGTCAATCTCGTAAGGGAATTGGCCAATGAGGTGAGGGAGCTTCGCGCTCAACTCACCTCCGAGAGAAACAACACGAAGTCCAACTCCAGATTTATCGGTATCCCCGAAGCCTGTGAGATTTTGGGCAAAGCCAAATCCACGGTCTATCGCCTCGCTAATGAGGGCAAGGTGCCGGCATATAAAGTGCCGGGCGAAAAGGAATGGCGTTTTATCGAAAGTGAGCTTGTAGCCCATGTAAAGGGAAACAAGCGGCAGTCGTCTATTCTTTCTTTCACCGAGATGGAAGCTGAGATCAGTCGCGGCACACGCGCCAAAGCATCTTATCGCCGATAGCCTATGGAGATGTCTGTTGACCCCATGCTCGTACTCGGCAAAGCCGTCGATATGAGCGTAAGCATCCGGGGCGGGGATTTTCCTCTGGGCGCGTTGCCGTTGAAGATTCAGAGAATCGTCATGGAAGCGCACGACTGTTACGGCTATCCTGTGGATTATCTTGCCGGGGCCATGCTTGTGGCTGTCGGACTTGGCATAGGCAACACCCATTTCGCAAGGCTCAAAGGGAAATGGGATGAGAGTGCCATACTTTTCATGGCTCTTGTCGGAAGACCGGGAGCCTGCAAGTCGCATCCGCTGAATTTCGCAATCAGACCGTTCACCGAGCTGGACGGTGTGGCGACACGCACCTATGTCAAGGCGTGTGAGGAATACGAGCGTCAGCGCGAGTTGCCTGTAAAGGAACGCTTAGAGCCACATCCCGTAGCCCCGGTATGCAAACGATTCCTGATTTCAGATGCGACACCCGAAGCGATGTTGCTTATCCACTCGCAGAATCTACGCGGCATCTGTATGTGGAATGACGAACTTGCGGGCTGGTTCAAGAACTTCAACCGCTACAATAAAGGTTCCGATGAAGAATACTGGCTAAAGCTGTTCAATGCGAATCCTTCTTTCTCCGACCGCAAGGGTGTGAAGAACTCGGTCTATATCAGCCGCCCTTTCATCTCGGTGGTAGGGACTATCCAGAACGGTATTCTCAACGAGCTTGCGCAGGGAAGTCGCACATCAAACGGTTTTATCGACCGCTTGCTGTTCGTCATGCCCCACAATCAGGACAAACAGCCGTGGAGCGACAAAGAGCCGTCCTTCGACATAGAAGCGGCATGGGCCGGTATAATAGATAGGCTCGTTGCTATCCCATACGAAACTGATACCGACGGAAATGTCATAGCCACCATTCTACCGTTTGCGCCGGATGCGAAAGCGAGACTTTACGAATGGCAGCGTCGGAACACCGAGGAATGTAACCGGGAGGAATGTGATGTCCTCAAAGGAGTTTACAACAAGTTCGATTTCCATGCCATACGGTTCTGCCTGATATTGCAGATGGCGAGATGGGCCTGCGGCGAAGCCGACAGAAAGGGAATAGACCTTGTATCGGTAGAGAACGCCATATCGCTCGTGGACTATTTCAAGTCTACCGCCAGAAAAGTATATGGCATCATCAGCGAAATGTTGCTGACCGAGCAGCAGAGAGCCATCATTGCTGCCCTTCCAGACAGTTTCACGACAGA
>LUJM01000091.1 GCA_001689415.1 Bacteroidales bacterium M2
TCATTGCGGCACACTTCTTTTTTATCGGGGCTGCACCGGTTTTCTTTTTTTTCAGTGTTACAGTCCATCGCTGCCACCGTCGGGGCAGCGACGATTTATGTTTTCATGGGCTTTCATCCGGGGGAGCCTATTCAACAAGGCGTACCGTCAACAAGTGGGTCAGTACGAGTTGCTTGCCTTAACCTAACGTGTGGCGGAGGGATATTCTTCTGGCTTTGGCATAAAAAATCTCCAGACACAAAATGGTATTTGCCTCCGCAAGCTCCGGCGAATACTTCATTTTGCACTCGTATTTTTTATGTCAAGGCCCGAACATCCCTCTTTTGCCGCCCCACGCCTTTCAGGTGTCAAGCAACTCATACAACCACACTGTCTTTGGACGCATGGTTAAAAAAAAAGCTCCCACCGATATGAAAGCCACAGGAAAACATAAAGATATTAGGTCAAGGCAAGCTCGCCAATCCTCCTATCATTACCGCATGATTACAAGGGCGGTCAAGGCGGTGGCAATCATTATCGGGGCGGTTATCGGGATAGCGTTGTGGGCGATAGCAAAACCCATACTGAGAGGAATAGGCTGGCTCATTTCAATCCTTACCGCAATCGGGGCAATCTATTGGATTTTAACACTCTGAAAATATTTACGACTATGGCAACCACAAGAGAAAACCGAGGCACACGAGCCTTCAACGACACAATCAAGGCTTATCTTGAAAAGAGAGCCGATAATGACGCTCTGTTCGCCATCCGCTTTGCGAACCCCTCTAAATCGGTAGAGGACTGCGTTACATATTATGAGTAGAGTCATATTATGAGAAGTATTTTTCCAGTTCTTTCTGTTTTCACTTTATTTTCAGTAAACTCCTTTCATTACTTGACATAATAACTTCTCACAACTATATTTACCATGGGTAATATTGCCCTACAACACAACGGTAAATGTATGAAAGAAGAGAATCTACAGCATCTTATTTCGAGATGTGAGGCTTTTCTCCGAGATACTCGGTATGCCGCAATATCCATACGGAATCATGTCAGACGATGGAACAGTGGCATTGCGCAGTATCTGAAGAGCAAGGGCCTTGATGATTATTCACCTCCGTTGGGGGATGAATATCTATGTTCCATACAGGCTCTTGGTATATATACTGAGGGAACTGTAAATGAATATCGCAGATCTGTCCGGATGCTTAATGATATGCTTTTGCTCGGGCATATCAGACGGTCAAGCAAAGTTCCTGTGGAATATGACTTTAGCGGAGCGATTGGCATGGAAATGCTGAAGTTTATAGATTCACAGAGAAGTTTGCGCAGAGCTGAAAAGACGATTGTCCACCATCAGCGTAATCTAAGCTATTTCCTCGAATATCTGGTTCAAGGCAAGGCTCTCGCATATCCAATGGAGATAACAGAAGGGGACATTGTGTCTTATATTGGAGTTTGCTCCAATAAAGTAAGCGCAAGATATTCAATCAGAATGCTTATGTCTTTTTGGCATGAGCATGGAGTAGTCTCAAATGACTTCGATGAGTTTTTTCGCGCTTTCAAAGTCAGGCGCAAAGAGAGAATCCCTTCGTTCTATCCATCTGAGGATGTCGTAAAAATCGAGGAATCAGTCAATCGCAACTGTGCTCTCGGGAAAAGAGACTATGCGATCATCCTATTGGCTTCAAGGCTCGGTCTTCGTGCGTCAGATATATCCACGTTGACTTTTGATGAGATTGACTGGGAGAAGAATCTTATCAGGAAAAAGATGGTAAAGACCGGCAATTTCATAGAGCTGCCTCTTCTGCCGGAAGTCGGGAATGCCATAATAGATTATCTTAAGAATGGTCGTCCGAAATCGTCGGCTGTGAATTTATTCATACTGCACAGACCCCCATATACCTCCCTAAGTGCCTATGCGGTATGCAGTCAGATAAACAGACTGATCGCACTCAGTGGTGTGAATGTCGCAGGGAAGCATCATGGTCTACATTCACTCAGACACTCTCTTGCCTCTGCGCTTCTGAAAAAATCGACACCGATAGAGACCATCTCCGAGGTGCTCGGCCATCAGAGCTGTCAGTCGACTATGAGCTATCTGTCCATAGACATGGAATCGCTTCGGCAATGCGCACTTGAAGTACCGCTTGTGCCGGATACATTCTATAATCAGAAAGGAGGGGTATTTTATGAGCGTCACTGATTATAAAAGTGTTCTGGCTCCATATATGGCTCAACTTATGGAAATGGAGCGGGCTGCCGGCGCAGTCAACACACATCTTCCCGGAACCTTGAAAGCCTTTGATGATTTTGCATGCGCTTATGGCCTGAAAGACACATCTGTGAGTGAGGATTTTATCACCGACTGGCTCAAAACAAGGATTAACGAGAGTGAAAGAACAGTCTATAACAAAGTCTCGGTCTGGAGAAAACTTCTTACTCTGATGAATCGCAGAGGTTGTAAATGCTATGTCCCCAGAGCTATGAGAAGACCTCATAGCACATTTACACCATATGTGTTCACAGAATCAGAACTTTCATCCATATGGATGGAAATAGACCGCCAAAGGGCACACAAAAACAACGCAGACTCCCCACTCATGGCGCTCCCTGCCATTTACCGGCTTTTATACAGTGCCGGTTTAAGAATGGGCGAAGCTCTTTCAATCAGGAACAAAGACATCAACCTGCAGGACGGCACCATACTCATACACGCCACAAAAAGAGAGGCGGAGAGAATAATAGTCCTTCATGACACCATGAAGAACGTACTCCGAGACTACATCGAATGCAGGAACCGCATGCCGCTGTCCGGACTCACAAATCCGGAGCATCACCTGTTTGTAAAGCTAGACGGCACCCCCGTCTCAGACAAGGCAGTGTATGCCAACTTCAGAAGATTGTTGAAAAAATGCGGGATACAGTATGGTGGTCGGTCCAGAGGACCATGTGTCCACTCCCTCCGTCATACTTATGCGGTGCATGCCCTGGCCAACATGACCAGAAATGGTATGAATATCTATGCCGCACTCCCTGTTTTGTCTGCAAGCATGGGACACCATTCCCTGGAAGCCACTGAATATTATGTGCGTCTTACTCGAAACACATATGCCGACATCGAAAGGAACAGTTCTGCGATTAACGCGTTTGTCTATCCATCTAAATCAAAGAGCCATGATGACTGAGACAGACTTCGCAAACCGGTTAAGCTCATTTATGGGTGAATATCTCCCTCATGACCGTAATGTGAGCAAGCACACGCTGGCATCGTATAAGGTGGCATTTATCGACTACATAATCTTTATGGAAAAGCAAAAGTCTGTAAATGTCAACCGTATTATGCTCAAGCATATAACAAGAGAAAACATACTCGATTATCTTCGCTGGATAGAGACTGAGAAGGGCATCAGTCTTGCGACACGCAATTATCGGTTGGCGGCGATGAAGTCTTTCTGTCGTTTTTTAATGTATAGAGATGTCGATCGCATTGCTCAATGGCAGAATATAATGTCCATACCTAAGGCCAAAACAGGAAAAAAGGCGTTGGAGTACCTTACTCCTGAGGGCATAAAGCTTCTTCTCGAACAGCCGGATCAATCGACTTCGATGGGGTGCAGACATCTTGCACTTTTGGCTCTGATGTACGATACAGCTGCCAGAGTGCAGGAAATGGCAGACTTAATCGTCGGCAGTCTTCGTATTCAGTCGGAGCCATATACGATTAAAATAGTAGGCAAAGGGAACAAAGCCCGAATAGTACCACTTTCAAAGGAACAGGTATCTCTGATTAAACAATACATGTCTGAAAATCAGAAATCGCTCGTTTCTCACACATCGCCTTTGTTCCAAAACTCCAGGGGCGAAAAACTTACAAGAGAAGGGATAGCTTACATACTAAAAAGATATGCAGACATGGCAAGACATCTGAATCCGGAGCTGATCCCGCAAAGAATAAGCCCTCACTGCATAAGACACAGCAGAGCCATGCACCTCCTTCATAATGGAGCCATGCATATCGTAGACCTGAGGGACTTCCTCGGCCATGCTTCGATAGTTACTACCGGAGTTTATGCAAGAGCAGACTCCAAGGCCAAACGGGAAGCCTTGGAGAAAGCTTATAAAGGAGCAACATCTGAAATGTCAGAAAGAGAATGGGAAAATGACAAAAACCTGTTGACCTGGCTTAAACAACTGGGTCACTAAATCTTTATGAGAAGTCCATCTGATAAGTAGCCATGATAGACACCTGAATATCAGGCAGCTTTGAAATGGACTTCTCATAATATGACTCTACTCATAATGGGTCTTATGAGAAGCTTCTCATAATACATACATCATCAACCAAGTGCAGAAAAGCGGTTGCAACGGCTTTGCAGATGATGAAATCTTCGGAATGGCAGTACACTATTGGGAGGAAAGCGAGATTGAGGTCGGCAACCCAATCAACTGCAAAGTGGTGGTAAACCATACGGTAGAACTCACCGAGGAAGAAAAGGAACAGGCACGGCAGGACGCCATCAACAAACTCCGTGATGAGGAAATGGCTAAAATGCGCAGACCCAAGACCACCGAAAAGAAAACCACCGAGAACAATCCCCAAGTCGCACAACCCAGTCTTTTTGACCTCTAAAACATTACGGCTATGAAACCCAGGACAGCATTACAAAAGCAAGTGGCAAGGCTATCCGCCACACTGCGCCCCATAACCGCCACACAAGAGAAATGGGCATACCGCCACTGCTTTGAGCATTTCGCCTATCGCACCAATAGCGGAACAATGACCTGCTCCGACTGCGGACACGTTTGGAAAGGCGAGAAAGGCAATCTTTGCGACACTGTCGCAGGTTGCAAATGCCCTCACTGCGGAACTGAACTGAAAGTGAAGGACACCCGCAAACGCACCCATAAGGAAACCGCATATTTCAGCATCATAACAGCGCACAAGGGTTTTCAAGTAATCCGTGTGTC
>LUJM01000092.1 GCA_001689415.1 Bacteroidales bacterium M2
CTATCGTTGCTGTCCTTTTGAATAATCAATGACCCTTAAGTTAACAGCATTGTGCCGCGACCCTACGAGAGTGGGGGCTTTGAAATTACTCAAAAAGACAACTCATCTCCTTGGCTAAACAACAATGGGAATACACCCTATTATTTATAGATGAATTTGCGGGTGGGGGTGATGTAGAGCTGTCCGGGGATTGGGTTTGTGACTTTGATACCCTGAAGGTTGTAGAGGGTTTCTTCGGGTTGTGGTGTGGGTGTTATTTCATCGATACCGGAGTACATCATGTCGCTTACCGCAAGGAAGTGGGCCGGGTTGATGTATACTTTGTGTTCGCCAAGTTTCTCTCCTTCGGGCGACCACTGAATGAGGCTTCCTGCACCTGTATACGATCCGGCGTCGGTGGCGTAGATATATCCGCTATAGGGGTTCACGTATATGCCGTAGGGCATGCCAATTTTTTTAATGTCTTCGAGCATCGTGCCGGGGAAGCCTTCTTCGTCGATGCCATCGGCTCCTTGCGACTGCATCACAAGTTCGGGGTCGATAACGATGTAGTTAAATTCATACCCTGATGTAATGTAAGAATAGTGCGAGCCGATTGCATAGAATTTGTCGTCATGAGTTGTGCAGCTATATGTGGCGGCATAGTCGAGCGATACGAAACATTCTTCGTCGGGAGCGTCCTGCAACACTTTCTCGCAGTCAAGGATAATAGTTGCAGCCATTACTTCGTAGTAATCGCCGGGAGAATTGATACACAGATATTTGCCGCTTTGCGACATCTTGCCGTAGAGGTTGATTTGTCCGGTGTCGACAGAGCGAACGACCTGCATTGATTCGGCGTCGATTACGCTTACTGTTGTTTCATATTCGTGGTCTTCCTGAAAGGCATAGCCGCCGGTGTTTGCCACAAACAGGTGTCCGTCGTACCATGCTATACCTTCGGGCTCGTAGCCGACTTCTACGGCTGCCACAACCTTGAAAGTATTGACATCGATTTTTGCCACATAGCCCTTCTCGAAGGTCTCGAAGCTGCCGTTGATGCCACATTCGTGACCGTAGGACGATACGTATACGTAATTGCCGTCCGAGGCGAGTTTTCGGCAATTGGGGATATCTTCGGTTGCAGCTACTGCCACTCCGCGGGGTGTGATAAATTGCACGATATTAGACCAATTGACTGCTATGGCTATCAGGTTGTCGTTGACACGAATGATGTCGTTGGGCGTATCGCCGAGTTTGTTGCCGTTGACATCCATGAACCACTGGTTGCTTACGATATGGCCGTCTTCGAAGTAAGAAATCCTGCCGTTGTCTGATTGCCACAAGCCTTCGTTGAGCAGTATTATGCGCTCACCGGCAAAGCCTTGACTGGTTGTGGCCGATAGTAGCAAGGCTGCAAGGGCCGCTTTGATTGAAGTTCTCATTTTTACACTATTATTTAAATGTTGAATATTAGCGAGAAACGATACGTGCGTCCCGGCATGGGATAACGCGGTATGTGTTCGTACTGCTCGTCGAGCAGGTCGTTGATTTCAAGCGACGCTCCCCACCCACGCCACGAGCCGGTGATTTTGAGATCGACATTGTTGTAGGGGCTTAGCACATCGTTGGGGTCGGCATACGACCACATGCGTTCGCCCACATGGAGATTCGACACGGTCAGCGACAAGGTGCGCCAACCCACGATTCCGGTAAGGCCGTAAGATAAGGTCGGGGAATAACAAATAGGCCTGTTGTAAGTATCCTCGTCTTCGGGGTCGGTGCGGTTAAGGTCGCGCTGCCATGTGAGCGAGCACAGTAAGGATAAGTACCACGACTTGTCGATGGCCCAGCGGCATGAAGCGGTGGCATTGAGTCCTCGGCAAAAGGTCTCGCCATAATTGAGCATTGTCCATGAATATGTGCCTTTGAGCGGCAGGCACACTATGCGGTCGGTAATCGAATTGCGGTAGATATCGGCCTGTACCGACGCTGTAACCGAGCGCCATGCGCGATTATATTCCACTCCGATATTAAACTGGCGAGTGTACTCCGGCTTGAGGTTGCGGTTGCCGACCTGGGTATAGTACAGATCGTTGAGTGTAGGTACGCGGAATATTGTTTTGTACCAACCTCTCAATGTAAGAGGCCCTGCCGAGTACCCCAGTGAGATTGCCGGGGTGAATTTATGCAAGGGGTCTGCTGCGCCGGAATGCGTGAATGTATGGTCGCGATAGTGCTGGAACAGAACTGACGATGCCAGTTGAAAGCCCCTGTAGCGCAGCTGCAGAGCGGCTACAGCCTTTTGGTCGAAACGGCGTATGGTGCTGAATCGTTTGAGGTCGGCGTCGAGCCAGCTCATGCGGGCATCGTAGCCAAGGTTGAGCGACAGCCACTCGGCAGGTACGAAAGCATATGCCGCCGAGAGGTAGCCGTCGTTCATGCGATAATGGTTGTTGACGCGGGCTGTATTTTGGTTGTCGGGATAGTCGGTACAGTAACGCAGGTATTCGTTGGAGTACTTGGCGATGAAATTCAGTTGGTTATGAGGGTTGATATGCCACCGGTACGAGGCTTGCGCGAAGAGGTCGCGGTCCCATTCACGACCGACATTATTGTACTTGTCGGACAGTCGTCTAACGATTCCGCCGGGGCATCCGCGCTCGGAGTCGTAGTAGTAAAGATGCGAAGAAAAGCCACCGTTGAATACAGCCGCCTCAACACGTGTATAGCGGATATCGGAGTTTCGCCTAACGCCAACAGTATCTTCGTAGCGCGATTTGTAACGGAACTTGTAGTCGCCTCGAGAATTAAGGTACTCGGCATCAACAAATGCCTGCCAGCCGCGACGGTTCATCTGCAGATTTACTCGTCCGGAGTATGTATGGAACGAGCCTATACGAGCAAGCACCGACAGCGAATCGCTCGTAGGACGGCGTGTGCGCAAATATACCGTCGCCCCCGAAGCATACTCCGAGGCCGACTGTGCATTTTCCAGACGGTTGGCATTGTAAAGTGATACCGACTCAAGGGTCGACAGGGAAAATTTGCCCAGGTCTACTGTGCCGTTTTGGGCATTGGTCACGCGCACGCCGTCGATGTAGATACCCACATGCTGTGCCCCGAGCGAACGGACGTTGATAGTCTTGAGGCCGCCAAGGCCTCCATAATCCTTGATTTGGACACCGGCAAAATACTTGAGCGCGTCGGCTATTGAAGTTGACGACAATGATTGTAACTCTGCTCCCGAGAGGCTTTGCACGGTAGCAAGAGGCTTGCGCCTGCCCGACACCATTACCTCTCGCAAGGCAATAGCGGTATCGACAGGTGTATGGTTAGGCTCTACTCGAGCGCCATAACATGATAAACAACCTACCAGTAGCGAAGCAGCTATAAATAGCCACTTGCATCGCTGCAACGATGTTAGTATCATTGTCTCAACAACATTTTTATTCGCGACGCTATTACCACGAGCGCCATAAATGCGAAATTAATACTATTGGCAGGTCTTCTGACTTATCCCAGCGGGCAACTGCCTTCCCGACGTCTGCACTCTTGCTCGGTCAGTGGCATTGATGTTGTCCGGTTTATGGGGAATCACAGCAGCGGGTCTGTCAGGGATTCTCACCCTATTCCCTTTTCATCACCCTTTATAGGGGGTGAACCAACTATTATCTAAATCGAGCGCAAAGATAATGCAAAATTTTAACATAACGCTAAAACACCTGTAATTTTTATAGCATTACTGTAAATGCCGGGTCGGCATACTATTGTTTTGACTTCTATTTTTGATTATTTTTGCGCTTGCTATGAATGCTGACTCTGTAATGCGTAGCCGGGTGGCGGTGTTGTTTGTCCATGGTATCGTGGGCAACAGTCGTTTTTTCGACTTCCTGCAGCCGTCGCTGCCGCAAGGGGTTGTATCGGAGTGTATTACCCTGGCCGGACATGGCGGCGATGCCCTCGATTTCTCGAAAGCCTCGATGGGGCAATGGCGCAGGCAGGTGACAGAGATTGCAGCCCGATTGCGTGCCGACTACGATAGAGTTGTCATTGTGGCTCACTCTATGGGCACGCTTTTCGCAATAAACGAGGCGGTAGAGGGGCGGGCCGACGCATTGTTCCTGTTAAACACTCCGCTTCGCATACGCCTGACTCGTAGGCTTTTTACTAACCCGGTCAGGGTGATGCTCGGCCTCACCGGTAATCCTCTTGCTGCTGCCGCCCGCGATGCTTACGGCGTGGCAATAGACTACAATCCGCTGCACTATTACGGCTGGCCCGCTCGGTATATCGAACTCTTTGCCGAGATTCGAAGGGTGCGAAAGATTGTGCACCGGCTGGCGTGTCCGACAAGGGTGTTTCTATCCGGCAAGGATGAAATGGTATCGCCCTCGTCGGCAAGTTTTTTCGAGTCGCCGGATTGCTGCGAACTGACAGTCTTGCCGAAATCGGGTCATTATTATTACACCCCGGGCGACCGTAGGTATATAGTCGACGAGTTCGAAAAGTTTTTATCGCAGTTTATTTAAAGAACTTACTCGGGGTGATTTTACCGGTATAAGCGCCCCTTGATTTCAATATTTCTACGCATTGCGCCGCCGACTCCGGTCTATCCACGTCACCGTATGTCTGACGCATTTTTTTATTTGATGTCGATATCTCCCAGTCAACATGTTTCCCTTTGCATATGGAATAGGCTCGGTATCCGTTTCCGACCTCGAAAAAAGCTATATACAAAGCATCCCGGTCGTTTTGCGGCTCGGGAAATCTCCACACATACACAGGCTTGTCTCCGTCGACTATTTTTTCAACTGATATCTGATCGTAAGTAAACGGGGATTCCATACCGTCGTCGTTCAGCATGATGTGGTTGAGATAGTATGGACTTGCGAGTATTTCTCCTTGTTCCGGTGTAATATCGGCAACTACTACCGACAACCATTGGTGTGCTAATTCGTAAGGGCTTATTCTGCGCAATGGCTTGTCAAGAGCCTGCAGTGCTTCTTTTGCAATTTGTTGGCTCTCGGCATCGCAGCGCGGATTATCGATTATTGCATGGTATACTTCCTTTGCCTTGTCTTTTTTACCACAGAGAGTATACATAGTGCCGATATTGCAAATTATCAGCCCGTCGTCAGGGGCAAGGGTTCGAGCCTTTTCGAAAGCTTCAAGGGCTTCGTGGAGCTGGCTTGTGGCAAAAAGCGAGCCGCCTAAAATGTTTAACACACGTATATCATCGTTGAATACTTCGAGATACTTGCGGCACAGAGACTGAAGCTGCTTATCGGCATTGTTTCTGAACAATACCGTGAAATAATCGAACATCGAATCTCTGATAAGATCTTCGCTCGGTATTGCTATGTTTTCTATCCAAAGCCATTCTGTGCCCGGCTTTCGACACTCATCCAAAACCTTTACAAGTACGTCTGCTTCGCGATCATATAAATCTCTCATCTCGAAAGCCTTGGCAAGCCCGAAACGGAAGTCGAGCCTGCGAGGAAATCGTTTGATTCCTGACTCGATCTCGTTGACTGCGTCATCGAAAAGGTTGTTATCCCAGCAAACTTCAGATGTTATGGCTCCTGCCTTAGTACCTGTGCTGTCGGCAAACGTATACCCCGTAGTTGCTGTGGTATCTGAGGTAAGTACAATCATTTCCTGGCGGCTTTTATTAAGGTAGTAGTTGAACCGCGCTGCTATGAGTTCGGCATCGTCAGGGTTTTCGGCCTGCCATACTTTGAGCAGGCTGTCGGCTGCATTGTACCTTTGTGCCATAAGGTTATCGTAAAACCTTTCTTTTATGGTTTTCGAAAACACCGGGAATACAGTAACGATGGAAAGGAGCAGGAAAATAATTCGTACGTTCATAATATCTGGAGTTTGGATTGCTCAAAACTACAATAATATTGTGATATATACAAGTTTTTCTTCGATATATGTGCACCGCCTTTCTAAAAAAACAATATCCGCGCCTTTGTTGTTGTTAACTTAAGTTCCGTATATTGTAACTTATGGCAAGCAGCACAGTTTCATCACATTCGCGTCTCCACAAACTTTCACTCGCAGGTATGTTGGTGACAGTCGGTATCGTATTCGGCGATATCGGCACATCGCCGTTATATGTAATGAAGGCCATAGTAGGAGCATCGCCCGATTATCAGCCCGACTATATTATAGGGGCAGTGTCGTGCGTGATATGGACACTGACTCTTCAGACAACTGTCAAGTACGTACTCCTTGCGCTTCGGGCCGATAACCGCGGCGAAGGTGGCATACTTGCTCTCTTTGCGCTTTTGCGACGTCTGCCCCGCAAGTGGTTGCCTGTCGTTGCTGCCATAGGGGCGGCTGCGCTCGTTGCCGACGGTATGATTACCCCCGCGATTACAGTTTCGTCGGCAGTCGAGGGCCTTTCGCTCGTTGTGAGCGATGTGCCGGTGCTGATGATAGTGGTGGTGATTATTATTACGGTTTTTGTGATGCAGCAGGCCGGAACAAGCCGTATAGGCCGTTTCTTCGGGCCGTTCATGCTGTTATGGTTTCTTTCACTGGGCGTGTTGGGTGCATTGAGTATCAAGCTCAGCCCCGATATCCTCAAGGCATTCAACCCATGGTATGCAGTCAAGCTGCTGATATCGTCGCCACAATGGTTTCTAATCCTTGGAGCTGTATTCCTGTGTACTACCGGTGCAGAGGCTCTGTATTCCGACCTGGGCCACTGCGGACGCAAGAATATTACCGTCAGCTGGCTGTTTGTAAAGGCAATGCTCATTCTCAACTACCTCGGGCAAGGGGCATGGCTAATATCTACAGGCATGGGCGAGAGTGTGAATCCGTTCTACGCCATAGTGCCGCACGGCCTTGAAATACCTGCTGTGATAATGGCCACACTCGCGGCTGTAATTGCCAGCCAGGCGCTGCTGAGTGGGTCGTTTACGATTTTCTCCGAGGCTGTAGGTCTTGACTTCTGGCCCTCGCTCAAAGTGAAATATCCTTCGGCAGAGCGAGGGCAGTTGTATATCCCTGCGGTAAATTGGAGTCTCCTTGCCGGATGCTTGCTCACCGTGGCGATATTCCGTGATTCATCGCATATGGAGGCTGCCTACGGATTGTCGATTACGATAGCCATGATTATGACCACGGTTTTGCTGGCGATTTGGCTGCGGGTAAGGCGCGTTGCGGCTGTTTGGTGCATATTGTTTTTCGGATTCTTTACTGCGCTCGAAGGCTTGTTCTTTGTGGCAAACCTTGCCAAGTTTACCCACGGTGGTTGGTACAGCATTCTTATTGGCGGTGTTATTGCCGCCATTATGATAGTGTGGATGAAATCTACCGCACTGAGGTCGAAGTATATCGATTATAAGCCCCTTGGCGAGAGCATAGCGCTGATATCCGACATAAGCGAGGATTGCTCGATACCAAAATATGCCTCCAACCTCGTATATCTGAGCCGATCGTCAAATCCGGCTATGATAGAGTCGAAAGTGCTATACTCCATTATCAACCGTCAGCCCAAACGAGCCGACCATTATTGGTTTGTACACATCTCTCACGACGATGCTCCGGATACACTCGGGTATAGTGTTGTCACCATTGAGCCTCGCAAGGTGTTTGTCATCACCATGCATTTAGGTTTCAAGGTCACACCGAGAATCAATGTATATCTCCGTCAGGTAGTCGAGGACCTTGTGGCCAAAGGCAATGTCGACCTTGTGAGCACATATCCTTCGCTTCGTCGTCGTGGTATACCGGGCGACTTCCGCTTTATCATCCTGCACCGTGTCTTTTCACCTTCGAGTAGCTGTAGCCGAAGAGAGGCAAGTCTTTTGCGGCTTCACGACCGCCTGAGGCATCTCGGTATATCAGATACCGAAGCCCTCGGCCTCGACACAAGTGTCGTAACCCTCGAATCTGTACCATTGATACTCACCACAACCCCCACACAGCGCATTATGCCGATTTAGTCTATTGCTGTTTTTCGAGGAATTCCTTTACAAAGCGGTTCGACACATCCCTTTCGTCGGGTTTGAATCCGTGCCCCGCGCCGGGTATCACGCCTATATGGGCATTGTGATATTTCTTCATGGCTTCCTCGGAATACTCTACAGGCACCACAGGGTCTTTCGAGCCGTGGATAATCTGCACAGGTCCGCGGTAGCCGGTGATTTTGCCATACACATCGATGTCGCGTAATTCCTTGAAAAAGCGTCGGCCAATAGGCACATTCCATACCTTGGTGGTATCGGGAATCTCTGCCTCGGTTTTGTAGCGCGAGTTCCAGTTGTCGGGGATGCACAGCGCCGGGTAAATGAGGACGAGGCTGCTTATGGTATCGCCAAGCTCGGCTGCTGCCATTGCCGACACAAATCCGCCTTGACTCTCGCCGATTAGTACCATGCGAGCGGGGTCGGTATCGGCTTGGGCCCTGAAATATCGTACTATCGCTTTCAGGTCGTTTTTCTCATCAATTACCGACATATTCATGGTGTTGTTGTCGCTCTTGCTGCCAAGGCCTCCGCAGGGGAAATCGAACGTATATACCGCATAGCCGAGCTTATTGAGAGTGTCGAAATAGTCGCGCCCGAAATGGTGCGTGCCGTTGAATCCGTGGCTCACAATTGCAACGCCGTGCTTATTGCCGGTCGAAGGTACGGATTCGATACCGTAGATACGGCGGCTGCCGTTTTCGATCCAACGTTCTTTCACTGTAGGTGCATCATTCCGGCTATAAGCCGACTGAAACGCCCCTACTTGCATCAATATACACAAGCCTATGGTTGATAATATTTTCTTCATGAATAATTAGATGTAGGTTAAAAGCGCATTTATTGCTCTTTTTTAAGCGATAAGTTTACGAGCAACACTGCATGTTCTTTTTCGTCTTTAGGGGCATCTTTTGGTCGCCATGCCACTATAAATCTAATCGACGCAGAAACTACGCTGTAGCCTTTTTCTGACCACTGCAATAGCTCGCCTTGCATCTTTTGCGACAATTGGCCGACGGCCTTATTTGTACGACATTCAAATAGATAGTTATTGTCGAATCGAAGTGCCTGACCTGCTCGTAGAGTGAGAATCTCGGCCTTACGCTCTTTGAAAAAACCGAGATTTACATCTTTATGAGATAACTGTAGTATTATCTCATCAGGCATATCGTACTGCTGCAGACATACGTGATGTTCGTCGGCAGGCATCCGGTCGAAAATTGAAGCATCAGTATGAATGAACAAACGTTCTTTTGCCCGGGTAGCTCCTACGTAATACCGGCGAAGCACTTCATTTTGGATGCTTTGAGGTTTGGTGATGAGCATGTATACATCGTCGAACTCTCGCCCCTTCGACTTGTGGATAGTAGATACTACTATATCCGTGCCGGAAATATCGCAAAAATCTTCAATCGAAGATTCGAATAAAAACTCCCTGAAGTCTGTATGATACTTTACCTTATTCGTCTGTTCGAACAAAGAGAGACATCGTTGCAGGTAATGAAGGCTTGATGAATCGGCATACATGGCAAAAGTTTTTTGTTTTGCCTTCTCCCATATCTCATTCGGAATAACCGGCGTAGTCGTACCGCTATTGATTTGCTTAAGAAACATACGTATCTCGGCCAGATTCCAAAAGCGTAATCCGTCCATACTCTGCACTAATTTGCTATTCAATCCATTCTTGCGCAATAAAGCAACAAGTATCGCGGCCTCCTCATTGGTCTGGGTCAATATACAAGTAGATCCCTCTCGGCGATGAGCCAATAAGTCTTCGACAAGAGGCTGGTACATTATGTGGGACCGGTGATGATGTATGCTTACAAAACCGTCTTTGTGATTCATCGATATAATCGGATCAGACTTCAATCGTCCCCTTATGCCGCGCACAAAAGCGTTAGCAAAATCGATTACATGCTGTGAACTGCGATAGTTCTCGGTCATTTCGATGAATCTGGCATCTGATTTATTTAGCAGCTCTGTCATGTATCGGGAGTCCGAGCCTCGGAATTCAAATATATTCTGGTCGTCGTCCCCGACTGCAATCACGCGCATCTCCTCGTTGAATGTCATCAAGGCATGTACCAAGTTATATTCTTCATCGCTCATGTCCTGAGCTTCATCAATGACTAGTACGGTCTTTGCAATACGGTTTGGCTCCACTTCTCCATTACCGATCATCTGCGCCGCCCGAGCCACAACATCCTTGGCGTCGTTGAGATTGCCGATCCTGCCAAGCAGGTCAAAACAATAAGAGTGGAACGTCTTTATCTCTACAAAATGTGCGGCATTGCCTATCAGGCCGAGTAATCGCTGCTTGAATTCTGTAGCTGCCGCTCGCGAGAATGTGAGCATCAACAGCTGTTCATGCTTTACATCTTCGAGCAAGAGCAATGATGCGAGCTTATGAACCAACACCCTCGTCTTGCCACTGCCCGGACCGGCTGCAACCACGATACAGCGAGAGTCCTTGTCGGAGATAATCTGCATCTGTTTTTCCGACAAGGAGCCAAAGATATGTCTGTACTTCTCCGGTGTGACATTTCGTTCGATTTCGTGCAAACGATCTCCCTTGAAGTATTTCGATACAAAACGCTTATAGTCTATTTGGAAGTAATCTTGCACATACTGCAATGCGGCATTATAGTCGCGGACCATAAGGTTGGCATATTCGCCCACGATATGTACTTGCTGAATCTTTTGCTTGTAGAACTCGCTGAGCATGCGGTAGTCTTCCTGCTTATAGCGCAGTCGGCTATCTTTGATGCGGCGGATATCCATGGCATTGTAGAGCACAAGAAAACCACCCTCAAGTTTGAGAGCACCGATTTTCGACAGATATAGCAATGCTTCTTCTACATCACCTAACTCCACATCATCCATGGAACACAGCAATGTGTTTCCTTGGGCCTTCAAATCATTGAGCAGTTCTACTACAGAGAACTGTACTCCATTCTTTCGATTACTATCTTCTTCCGTTTGCGATGTAAGTTTGTACAACCACCCGATTGTAAACCGGCAAATCTCCATACGCTTCTCAAAGCGTTTCAGGGTAGATGTCATATCTGCCAGGCAAGTCAACTCAACACTGTGTACGTCGTCGTCTTTCTTATGCGCATAGCCTTTAATCGTCAGGAAATACAGCAATGTACGTATATCCTTTTCTGTCGCGGTATCTACACCTTCCTTTTGAGCATTGTCGTTTAGCTGCTTGTATGATATGCGGAATGTGTCAGAGGATAAATGGTCGAGGATATAACGTTCGAGTTTGGTGAAGCGCTCCAACAGGCGTTTGGATTTATGCTCAGATTCCCCGGCATCGTTGAGATAGGCGGAAATATCCTTCGAATCAGCAAGAATGCCTTCTTGACGCATACGCTCTACGCTTAATACTACCTCGCTCTTGCTAAGACCGAGAATGTCGGCCAGATAATCTACTCGTGATTCCGCTTCGGCATCTTGAGCCTTGGCGATATACTTCTGCGATATCAACGACTTTATGATGCGCACGGCTTTCTCTACTTCCTCTTTTTCAAAAAGCAAGGATTCAGTGATGCGCCGGCGGGCCTCGTCCATATTCTTGACGGTGATACCTGTGGCATAGACGTGTGGAACATTATTCCCTCGTTCAATGTAGCCTGCCTGCTCAAGTGCCGACAAAGCAGTCCGCACTCGCGTCTCTATATCGGATACCGAGTCGTCCCAACCGGCCTGACGGGCTATCTCCAATGCAGAGCAACATGCACGCATACGCTGCTTGGTTAAATCCTTGACAGCTTTCCATACCTGCTGTATCTCGCTGATACTTAGTTTTGTCTGATTAAGCAGTACAAAATGCTTATCGAGGTCGGCATCGCAATATAGCACGTAGCAGCGAGCTTCGAGATGCGGGTCACGACCGGCTCGACCGGCTTCCTGGACGTAATTCTCTAACGAATCAGAAATATCGTAGTGTATCACCAGGCCTACATCTTTTTTGTCAACGCCCATTCCAAAGGCCGAGGTTGCCACAATTACACGTACCTGATCGGTCATGAATGCTTCCTGATTGGCAATCTTGTCCTCTGAATTCATCTTGCCATTGAATGGCAGGGCCTTAAAGCCGTCTCGTGTGAGCTTTTCAGCCAATAGCCTTGTACGTCGGGTGCGGGAAACGTAAACAATCGTAGGGCAGGCTGACTCGGCAATCAACGACCGTAGCTTTATATACTTGTCCTCATCCGTATCGGAGTGGATTACAGAATAGCGCAAGTTGGTGCGTGCTGCTGAAGACGCAAAAATCTCAAGGTCGATATTCAATGTTGCCTTGAAGTAGTCGCAGATATCCTGTATTACCTTTTGCTTCGCTGTGGCGGTGAAACAGGATATGGGTATTGCCTCACGACAGTTTTTTTTCTTTTGGTATTGGCTTATAAATTTGCCGATATATAGATAGTCGACCCTGAAGTCCTGCCCCCACGATGAGAAACAATGCGCTTCGTCGATTACAATACGTGTGATATGACGAGCCAGCAATATTCGTTCTATCGTATTAGACCGCAGCATTTCCGGTGCAATGTAAAGCAGTGACGCGTCTCCGTACAATACTCGTTGAATAGCCTCGGATCGGCTGATTGGATCAAGCAAACCGTTGATTGTAACGGCATCGGTAATACCGCGCTCCTCGAGGTTGTCTACCTGGTCTTTCATCAAAGACTGCAATGGCGAGATGACGACAGTGAGACCGTGTACCGAACGTCCTTCCATTAATGCCGGTAACTGGAAAGTCAATGATTTGCCGCCTCCGGTGGGGAAGATTGCCAGCAGCGATTTATGCTCTATGGCTGCGCGGGCGGCGTTTTCTTGCAGCGGTTCTCCGTCGTAAGTGCGGAACTCATCAAAACCAAAATACTGTTTCAGCCCCAAATGTACATCAAGGGCTTTGTTGCAATACGAACAGCCCTCGGCGCATTTAGTATGTCGCAGAAGTCGCACCAGGTTTTCGACATTCGGATAATGATGCAACACCCATGGCGGAGTAATGGAGCGATGATCTGTGGTGTTTATCAATGCAAGCGCATATGCCAGTTCGCATGGGTTTTGATTTATTGCACTCTCTATATCTGCATGTTCGCAAATTCTGCCTCGATACTCCGACCGGATAGTTTCTGCCAACGAATCTTTACTGCCTACTTTGGCATCGACAAACGCAAAGAATCCCTTGAATTCGTCGAAATCTTGCAGTAGCGTCGAAAAAATTATCTGCGAAGAGACCGAAAGGCTTTGCCAACGTGCAACTTCGTCCATCAATAAGTCTCGGGCTTTCTCACAGTCGTTGACCGGGTTGTTAAGCTGCTCGCTTATCAACTTGTCGTCCTTAAGCAATTTATGATAGGGGCGCTCGGGAAAAAGCAGGGGAGACAAATAAAGTGTATCTACCAACAGAAAACCGGGATTCGTATCAGCAAACAGATACTTGGCATCATGATTGACAATGTTATGTCCGCATACAAAGTCAACTCCATTCAAAAA
The DNA here is from genome assembly GCA_001689415.1 of Bacteroidales bacterium M2. Classification (GTDB taxonomy): domain Bacteria; phylum Bacteroidota; class Bacteroidia; order Bacteroidales; family Muribaculaceae; genus CAG-873. Next base: position 13,476 of record LUJM01000092.1, read on the forward strand.
AGCCAACAGCTCTCGCTTGTCTGCCGAATGGAATACCGCGCCGTCCCACCGAATGGCTCCGATATCATGAATCTTATGATCCCTTATCCCTACCTCTGCATCCACAAAACCATATCGAGAGGCATCGTGTGATACTTCCTGTGAAACGGTCTGCTTATTGTCTGCTCCGCTTATTGTTGATATGATTTTATTCCAAAAGGACATCTGCTTTGGTGGTATTAAACAGGTATACAACACTCTGTCTTTCGGCTTACCTTGCAGTTTTGGCAGAGCATTCCATGTGCAAAAATAATAATTATTTATGATAATCTCTAATCCGGAGTATTTATACCGTGCCTATCTGCAATGTGGGTATTGTGATTGAAATGAAAAGTAGGGCTATGATAGATACATAAAAAAGCACAGCATTGGCTGCGACACCGGTCGCCCCAATGCTGTGCTATGGAAGTTGATTAGGTTAGAGTGCTACTTTACTTACTTTGCCGTCGGGGCTTACGCGAATGTAGATGTTGCCCTTGGCCGGATTCTCTACCTTGCGGCCAAAAGTGTCGTAGTAAACGGCTTCTGCGCTGTCGTCTACAGCCACATTTTCAACACCCGAGAATGTCTGGGCTACGAGTACCGAAATCGGGTATACTGACAGCGGAGTCCATTCATCGTTGACTTTATACATCAGGTGTGCGAAGTATAGTTCGCCGGCTTCAACATTGTCGAGAATGCCTGTAAATGAGACTTGTTTTTCGTCTCCGGCAATGAAGTGCATCGGCTCGCTCACTGTGTAGCGAACTGCCTCAAACGGGTCTTTCTTAAGTGAGTAACCTATCGCAAGCGGGCCTTCGTACTCACCTGCCACAACCTTGATGTTGAATTTCACATTTATGTTTTGCGGGTCGAGATAGTTTGAACCGCTTATGCTGAAATTGTAGGTCGACATAGAGAGTTTGCCGTATCGGTTGCCTACTGCGATTTTATAAATCGGACTCACAAGTTCGCCGGTATTGGCATTGCCGATTACGATACCATAGTCGTCTCCGTCGGTTAGTTTGCTCTGGGTTTTGGGGAACGAGGTGTATTCGAAATCGATGGTCTTGCCATGCTCTACGTCATAGCGGACAGCCTCGCCTTGATCTACGATCTGTAAGTCGCCGTTCTTGTCGAGGGTTACGAATACGGCGCAGATAAGACCGGAGAAATCGGCTGTGCCGACCGACGACATCGAGCCTTTGATAGTGAATTCCCCGGCAGTGGTAAAGAAGTCCGGGGCTTCTGTTATTTTAGCCTCGATACGTCCGTCCGCTTCTCCCAGACCGAAGTAAATCTTGTTGCCGGTAACGGTTGCCGGTATATAATTACGTGTCTGAGGCGACATACGCATTTCGCGCCACGAATCTTTTTCGCCGCTGCGCCATAGTGGTGTAATTATATATTCACCCTCGGCAAGGGTCGTGGGGACTGTGTAGCGAATGATGTTGGTCTTATTGTACGGGTTAAAATCATATGTGCCGTTCTGGCTCAAAATATCGAGAGTCTCTTTGCTTGTTTCATGGTAGAATCGTACGCCGAATTCAAGATTGGGAATGGGTACAACAGAGTAGTTGTTGAATCCGTCTTCAGTTTCATAGCCTTTAATGGTTACGGATTGACCAAGTTCGGCTTCTATCCAAGGTGTCATCACGCCCTTGCGAGGACCAACGATGTAAGTGTAATTCTCAGTTACACCTTCAGGGGCTTTTTTGAGACCTCTTATAATGTCTTGACTGTAATTATAGCCGAGAGAGTTGCCTCCGGTGCCTTGTACTGTAGGATTGAGAGCCGAAAGTCGGTAGTAGCCGTTGCCTCTGCCGCTCCAACCCCAGTTGAAGTGGAAAAATCCGGTTTTTGAATCGTAGCCGTCGCAAACAAAAGCGTGGCCGCCGCCGTCGCCGGTACCTTCGTAGTATACCGGGCCGTTTTCTGTAAGTTCGGCATATACAAGGTCGGCCCACTCCTCGATTTCGTACCATTCGCGACATTCAAGGCTCATGGCTTTGCTGTATCCGAGATGAGTCATCAACCCTCGGGCGGCATTGTAGCCCATGGCGCCTGATGATTTCTGGTGGTAGCTCATCTCCGAAGCATAGCCTGCGGCAAGCATCAGCGTTCCTACTGCATCGATATTCTCCGAGGGGCTGTACTGATAGTAGCGGTCGAGCATCTTGTCCCAGTCGAATTTGATTTTTTCAAAGTCCAGCGACAGTGTGCCGATATAATACGATGTGTATGATTTCTGTCCGGTTCCTTGTTCCGGCCATTTGTGCCAGTTCATGATCTGGGCTACAGCCGTGGCAACACAGCCTGTGGGGCAGGGCAGTGCATTGTGGGTCGGGGTTAAGGTGTTGAAAGGCTCGGTCTGGTCCCACAGTGTAGTCAGTTTGGGGGCTACATCCGGGCGCTGCTTGATTTGAGGTTCGTCAGTAGCGGTTTCTTGTGCGGAGGCATATGCAACCTGGCGGGCGTACTCGTCGAGCCAGTAGCGCATATTGTCGGGCATGTTGTCGAAATCTAACTCGTCAGTATCCGAATACGCGAGCAATGCCGGGGTACTGTCGTCGGCACTAAGTACCATAAAGCCTTTGTTGGCGGCGTTGCCAAATACATACACCCTTTCGAGGTCTGCGGTTTTGGCAGAATAAACCAGGCGCGGGGCTTTGCGTACAGAGGCCGGGGCTCGCATGGCGTCGGATGAAGATGAAAGGCGGCCAAGAGCTTCCTCGGGGCTAAGATGTCGTGCTGTCATACCTATTGTTGCCAGCACGGCCAACGTTGAAAGTAGGTATCGTTTCATTGATAGATCTTAATCTTGGGGTGGTTACGGATAGTATTGTATGAGGATCAACCTCGCCTACTATCGCGATTGTGAATTATAATGTGAAAGACAGTGGGCACACGTGTGCCCACTGTCGGTATGTCAGCGTACTTTCGCTGTGAGACTCTTGGTAGGGGTAGTTGCTGTGAAACGAGCCGGAGCTTTTGCTTTGGTTGTTTCTGCTGCTGCCTTCCGCTCAAGGGTGTAAGGTCCGTGCTGGTAGAGTGTGTACTCTTTACCGTTGTGTTGGAATCTGCACTCGGGACGTACAACCTGTACCGGGGTCCATATTTGCGATGTGCTCATCGAACCCATGCCGAGTGTGGCTTCAAGACCGCTCCAGTATACATCGCCATATTCAGGAGTACTGTTGTAGTTGCTCTTTTGACCGATAAGCATGATTCGGTCGAGAGACTGCATGTAGTTACCTGCGAGAATGCATTCGATGCTGCTGCCCGACGACCAGTAGCTGTACTGGAAAGTCTGGGGATCTTCGATGATGCCGCAGTATGCCACGTTGTATACGCTGAAGATTGCATCGGGGTTGTCCTTCTTGCTGAATTCGAAGTTTGGCATTACCGATACATTGCCTTTTGCTCCATTGTAGAATTCGATAGCCTTGGTCTCGGGGTTGAGATAAGCGTGGAGTTCCGAAATGTCGGCAAACTGGGTGTAACCCCAACCTGATACTGTGTATGCCGAGTCGGTGCGCAAGGGCTTGATAGTAATATCGAATGTAGGAACCGGGGTGTCGAGAACATACTGATTGCCATTCTCGTCGACACCGGCAACATCGGTAACGGTACCGGCCGGTTTCACTGTCCATGTGCCGCAGTAAGCTTCGAATTCACTGCTGCCTTCGGGAATCGGGGCTGTAGTGGCCTTGAAGTAACATACCTTGTGGCCTTTTGAATTCTCGACGAGTACAATCATACCGTATTCGGTTTCGGGGTCTGCAGAATCGTAGATGAGGCCGCCTCCGACTTCGCTGTTGAGCTGGGCGTAGAAATGGCTCTGGTAATCGTCGGGGTAGATGCGTGTGCCGTTGGTACGTACCATCTGCTCGAGCGAGTTGCCGTAGCGGGGGAGATACTTCTTGATGTCTTCGGCTTTTCCGAGGTAGTAAACGAAGTTAGTGACCTGTTTGCCGAAGAAGTCGAATACGATAGTATAGTATTCCCTCTTTTCGGGATGTGTGATTTTCACTTCGAGGTCGGGCGCTGCTGTGATGCCGTCGTCGCCACCACCCCATGATGCCGGTATTGTTGACCAGTCGGGTATCTTCTCACTACCGGTAGCAAAGCCTGAACCGCTGACGTTGGTACGGGTGCCAAACACAGCTACCGCGGCTGCTTTGATTGCCGCATTTGAGTGGCCCGAGTAGCTGCCTCGTTCCCAAGGATAAACCTTATATGTCTCCTCGCCCACTACAAGTTCGTAGGCCGGGATAGCTGTTGTAAGGGCCGGGCAGTTGGCTAAGGTGCTTGTGAAATTTGATGCCTGAAGGCCGCCGGGGCTGTTGAATAGCTCGGCAAGGGGCAGTGTCTTAAGCTTTGTGCATCCGCTGAATGTCATGTTGAAATTCGAGATTACAATAGGCTTGTTGCTTTTGATGCCTTGGCCAAAGCCGGTGAAGAAACCTTCGGGGAATGATTCAAGGCTCTTGCAGTTCTGGAACATATTTACGGCTGTGTCGAATCGCTTCATTGTTTCCTCGTTAAACATAAGAGGAATGTTTGTGAGGCTTTCGCAGTCGCGGAACATGGCAGTGGGGCCGAATGTGCTCGTGCCGGTATATCCGTTCTTGAAGTTGTTGACAAAGCCTGAGCCGATAGTGCGAAGACTACTACATCCGTCGAAAAGGTTCATAAAGCCGGTAACTTCCTGTGCGAAATCGAAGAAGCCTGCCGGTATCTCCTCAAGGGCGCAGCATCCTGTGAATGTGCTCTTTACACTGGTGATTTTGGTACAGCCGTCAAAAAGGTTGGCCGGAACGGTTTTGAGTGAGGTACACTTTTTGAACAGACCGTCAATATTGGTGACGCTGCCTTTCATCGGCTGGAATAGCTCGGCAGGTACGCTGTTGAGGCTGTAGCAGTTTTCGAATACATTGCCTACTGATTTTGTGCTCGTAAACGAAGCGAAGAGAGTGCCGGGCACTGTGGTAAGAGATTCGCAGCCCTTGAAAACACCACCGAGGGTCATATTGGCGGGCATGCCTTTGAATAAACCGGCGGGTACGCTTTCGAGGCTTTTACAGCCGTCGAAGGCATTCGCAATGGTTGTAATCTTGCTGAGGCCGTCGAAAAGTCCGTCGGGTAAGTCGCTGAGGCTGTAGCAGTATTTGAATACGCTGCTGAAGTTGGAGACTGCTTTCAGGTCTTTGAATAGGCCTGAGGGTACATTGGGAAGGGCGGTACAGTTGTTGAAGCAGCTGCTCAAGGTCTTTACGCTTGTTGCTCCTTTGAAGAGGTCGGGGCTGAGGTTGACAAGTTTGGGGTTGCTGGCAAAGTCGAATGCGGTTACTTTGGCAAACTCATTGCCTTTTGTTCCGGGTAGGTATGTGATAGCCGAGCTTTTGATTTTAACAATGGTGTATACATTTGCTGTACCCCACTGTGCGATTTCGGTCACGCCTGCTACATACGATGCGCTTGTGCCCTGAAGGTTGGTAACGTTACCCTTTACTACAACATTGTACTGGCGGCCTGTATCTTCGTATTTGTGTGCCGGATAGCGGGTCGATGTAGTAAGGGCTGCGGTGAGTTCGGTCTTTTCGCCGTCTCCCCAGTCGATAGTCACGGGTGCTGTGATTGCATAGATAGGAAGTACTACACCCTTGCTGTTGGTCGAAATTGCAGGGTCTACTCGGAATACGAGGTCGCTTTCGTCGAAACTTACGGGGCGCTGTACTACCAGTATGGTCTCAACCACTGTGCCGTCGGATGATTTGAGCGAGAGGAGTGCCGAGCGGGGCGACGGGGCCTCGGAGGGCTCTACTTTAATCTGGAATTTTTCGGTGTGGGTTGCATCGGCGCGAGATGTCTCTACCAGGCTTACCCAGTCTTTTGCATCCTCGGCCACGCTGACTGTGAAGTCGATGTTTGTCTCTACGCTCAGGGTCTGTGTGCCGCCTGCACGGTCAACCTCTACTGAGCTTGTAGAAGCCTTGACTGTACCGGCGAGAATGGTGAGGGTGCGCATGATAGTGCGATCGCCGCCGTCGGTGAGCAGCACGATAACTTTGCCGTAGCCGGTTTTGTCGGGGGCGGTGACGGTGAGTGTGCCTTTGCCGTCGCTGCCGAGCTCGGCGTCGGCTTCCCATCCGTTTTTGCCGATTGCCTCAACCTGGGTTTCGGGAGTCATGCCGGTAACGGTGAATTTTATTTCACGACTTTGGCCTTCCTGTACGATAGTCTTGGACAGATCGAATGAAATGCCGAATTGTTTATATATCTCGAAAGTGAGCACTGTGCCGTCGACGAGAGTGAGGTATGCATATTTGCCGTCGGCGCTTGTTTGTGCGTCCTGGAAGAATGCGTCACCGTCCTTGCCTGTGGCCTGGCCTACTTCCAGCCAAGTGAGGCCCTGGTCGAGCGACATTTCCCAGTTGCCCTTGGCGTTGATGCGGAATGCGGGAGCGATAGCATCTTCGCCATCCTTACCATCCTTGCCGTCGGCGCCGTCTTTTCCGTCCTGACCGTCCTTGCCGTCAGTACCATTGATGCCGTCTTTACCGTCGGCGCCGTCTTTGCCATCCTGACCGTCCTTGCCGTCAGCACCGTTGATGCCGTCTATGCCGTTTGCGCGGATTTTGTTGCCGCTCTGGTCGAGGATATAGTCGCCATTGACAGTCCAATACCAGTGGCCGTCGGAATCCTGGCGAACAGAAACCACCGGGGTTTGTCCGTCTTTGCCGTCCTTGCCGTCGGTACCGTTCTGGCCGTCTTTACCGTCGGCGCCGTCTTTGCCGTCAGTGCCATTTACACCGTCTTTGCCGTCGGCACCGTTCTGGCCGTCTTTGCCGTCGCGTATTTCCATAGTCGACTGTTCGCCGGCGGCGTTGATAAAGTGTATCACGCGCACGCCGTTGCCCTTATCTTCGATGCTCTCTATAAAGAGCTTGCCGTTCATAAGTCGGACAGTGTTTTTACATTGCTGTTGAGATTCTGAACTGCTTCCTCGAGCTTTTCAACTCTGTTGTCGAGGTCATTTACAGAGTTCCAAAGATCCGTGTCGTCATATTTACAGCTGAACGGTATCAGCAACGCTGCAAGCATGACAAGTGTCAAAATTTTCTTGCCCATGTAATAAGAAGTTTTGTGAATGATTGTTAATTTGTTTGGTTTTTAGTCTTAAGCCGTAAAAGCAAAAAGGTTGTAATTGTTGGTTTGTTGTCGAAAGTTAATAGGGTTGTAGCAGAATGATTGACAAAATGTCGTTAAAAGGATTTGGTATTACGCCGCAAATATATGTCAATAATTTAAAAAATGCAAAATAAAATAGCCTTTTAATAGGGTAAATTGTAAAAAAGTGCCAAAATTAATCGTTTTGAGGCTTGAAAGAATACTTTTGCCGCTTTTGTGTTGTCGGGCGGAGGAAGGGAGTCTTGTATTTAAGATACATTAACTTTGTTTATGGGCGATTTTGCATTACCTTTGACCAAACCTTTGTAAATACCGAGAAACATGCACAGACATCTTTTTTTGATTCTCCTCATATCTATCGTATCGCTATGTTCGCGTGCCGAAGTGACAGTAGGCGCGGCGCAGACATCGAAGTATTTCCCCCTGCTCGAGGGCAAGCGAGTGGCGCTGTTTTCAAATCACACCGGCATGGTGGGTAACCGCCACACTGTCGACCTGATGCTCGACGGCGGTGTCAAAGTGGCAACTCTCTTTTCGCCCGAACACGGATTCAGAGGCACTGCCGACGCGGGCGAACATGTGGCCAGCGGCATCGACGGCCCTACAGGCTTGCCTATAGCTTCGCTCTACGAGGGCAAGGGTAAGCGTATGCCCGCAAAAGAAGTAATGGATATGTTTGACGTGCTGGTGGTGGATATCCAGGATGTTGGGCTAAGGTATTATACTTATTATTGTACGATGATCGACCTGATGAATGCTGCGTCGGTCTACGGCAAGGAAGTTATTGTGCTCGACCGTCCGAATCCAAACGGCATGACCGTAGACGGCCCTATTCTCGATATGCAATACTCCTCGGGCGTAGGACGCCTGCCCATTCCTGTTGTGCACGGTATGACCCTCGGAGAACTTGCTCTTATGGCCAATGGCGAGGGCTGGCTCAAGGACGGCGCTAAGGTGCCCCTGACAGTGATACCTTGCACCGGCTATACGCATCAGACTCGCTACCGCCTGCCTGTAGCGCCGTCGCCCAACCTGCGTTCGATGCTCGCTATATACCTCTATCCTTCTACATGCTATTTCGAGGCAACACCTGTGAGCCTCGGGCGTGGTACCGACAAACCATTTGAAATCTACGGCCACCCCGATATGAAGGGCCGCAGCTACAACTTCACCCCCCGCAGTGTTGCCGGGGCTAAGAATCCGCCGCAGAAAGACCGCCTGTGTCGCGGCGTAGACCTGAGCGGTATGAGCGAGGAAGATGCGATAGCACGGGGCATAAACCTTGAGTACCTGATCGATGCCTACCGTGATCTTGGCTTGGGCGACAAGTTCTTCCGCAGCTTTTTCGAACTACTCATTGGCCGCGGCGATATCCGCAAGATGATTGAAGACGGCAAGAGCGCCGACGAAATCAAGGCAACGTGGGCCGGTGATGTAGCACGCTTCAAGACTCAGCGCCGCCCATACCTGTTGTACAAAGAGTGAACTTACGCAATCGATAATCCTCAAACTTATAATCGTGTCACAGCCGATAATTGTAATTATAGTGATAGTGGCGTATTTCGCCTTGCTAATGGGAGTGTCGTATTTTGCCGGGCGTGGCAGCGACAATTCAACCTTCTTTACGGGCCGTCGCCAGGCACCGTGGCCGCTTGTGGCATTTGCCATGATAGGTGCGGCGATATCGGGCGTTACCTTTATCAGCGTGCCCGGTATGGTAGTCGGAAAAGGCTATGCCTACCTGCAAATGGTGCTTGGCTTTATTGTAGGCTACTTTGCCATAGCCTTTGTGCTGGTGCCGCTGTTCTACAGGCGCAAGCTCATATCGATCTACGGCTATCTTGAAGAGCGCTTCGGCACATCGACCTATCGCGCCGGGGCATGGTTTTTCTTCATCTCCAAGATGCTCGGCGCGGCAGTGCGCTTCTTTGTGGTATGCGCTGTGCTGCAGCTCTTGGTATTCGCGCCGCTTCATATACCGTTTGAGTTCAACGTGATTGTGACAATTGCGCTGATATGGCTCTATACAGCTCAAGGAGGTGTGAAAACGTTGATATGGACAGATACTATCAAGAGTTTCTGTCTTATCATGTCGGTGATACTGTGTATCTATTTCGTGGCAACCAATATGGGCTACAGCTTCGGCGAGTTGTCATCGGCGATTGCCGACCACCCAACGTCGCGGATGTTCTTTTTCGACAATCCCAAGGAAGGCACATATTTCTGGAAGCAATTCCTCGCCGGTGTGTTTATGGCTATCGCAACAAACGGCCTTGACCAGGATATGATGCAGCGCAACCTTGCCTGCCGCGACAGCCGCCAGAGCCAGAAAAACATGATTGTAAGCGGCGTGACCCAGTTCTTTGTAATAGCGCTCTTCCTATTGTTGGGTACTGTGCTGGTGATGTTTATCACCGACAAGGGTATCGCTGTCCCCGAAAAGACCGACGAGCTTTTCGGCATGGTGGCGCGTCATCCCGACGTTCCTGTGGTGGTGCTTGTCCTATTTGTGCTGGGCCTTATTTCGGCGGCATATTCTGCAGCCGGTTCGGCGCTGACATCGCTCACTACATCGTATACCGTCGATATCCTCGGGGCACACAAGAAAAAAGACGAAAAGGCTCTGACTCGCACCCGCAAGGCCGTGCATCTGGCTATGTCGGCCGCTATGGGCTTGGTTATCATTGCGTTCTATTATCTCAGCAATCAGGATGCCATATCGGCGGTGTATACCCTTGCATCGTACACCTATGGCCCGATACTCGGCTTGTTTGTATATGGCATGTTCTGCCGCCGTCCGGTCTACGACCGCCTTGTGCCTGTGGTCTGCATAGCCGCCCCGGCTCTGTCGTGGTGTCTACAGTGGGCGCTCAAGCACCTGTGGGGCTACGAGACGAGTTTCGAATTGCTCATCATCAACGCGCTGATAACCGTCCTTGGCCTGCACCTGCTCTCTTTGGGCAAGAAGGCTGCCTGAACTAATATCCTGTTATTATGGCTCACGATTTGTTTAACCGCTACTTATGGCTCGTAGATACAATACGGCGCTATGGGCGAATCACCCGTGCCGATATCGACGAGCTGTGGCGCCGGTCGCAGTTTTCGAACGGCAATCCGCTGCCGCGCCGCACATTCTGCAACTACCGCGAGGCTGCGCAGGAACTGTTTAAGATTGAGATACACTGCGACCCTGTAACATTCGAATACTATATCGACGAAGACGGCGGCGAGGCCGTGACCGAATGGCTGCTCAATGCGGCTGCTACCCACGAGGTGATAAGCCAGTCGCGCGATATGTCGGACCGTATATTTGTAGAAGACGTGCCATCGGCCCGTGAATTCCTTGCGCCGGTAATCGATGCGCTGCGCAATCATCGCCGGGTGCAGTTTACCTACCTGCCGTTTTACCGCACGGTACCTACGACCGGTATCGTGCTCGAGCCGTATTTTGTGAAGCTTTTCCGACAGCGCTGGTATGTCGTTGGCCGCCACGTGGAGCAAAAGCGTATCAAGACCTACGCCCTCGACCGAATCACCGGCCTGCGACTCTTGCCCGAGACTTTCCGACCCGACCCGGCTTTTGATGCAGCCGAGTATATAGCCAATTCTTTCGGCATCGTGGTAAGCGCCACGCCGGTGCGCAATGTTGCTCTAAAGGTCGACGCACGCCTGGCAAAATACTTCAGGGCCTTGCCTCTGCATGTGACACAGGAAGAGTTTATCCACGATGATTATTCTATTTTCCACTACCGCCTCAGGGTGAGCCTCGACCTGGTAGAGGAGATATTGAAATATGGCTCGCGTATAGAGGTGATGTCACCGCCCGAGTTGAGGGCTATGGTGGCAGACGAACTCACCCGGGCTGCCGACTTGTACAAGTAGCAGCCCGGGTGAGGGGGTAAGTGCTTGTTTATCGTACCACTACCTTGACCGGACGTGAGTGCTGGTCGGTGGTGATAAGGTATATGCCGGTGGGCATGTCGATGTCGAGGTTGAAATCGATTGTGTCGATATAGCGTATTTCGCGGCCGCTCATGTCGAAAATCCTACAACCGGTCTGCGGGGCGGCAACATCGATGCGGATGAAACCGTCGTAGCCGCGTACAATCAGAGGCTCGTCGGCTTCGACTCCGGTTATGCCTGTGTGGTCTACGAATACCACATTAGACTTGGGCGAATATGTTTCGAGGCGTACCGATTCTACGTAGTATGCTTCCGAGTCTGATTCGTCGAAACCGGTGATTTCGAGTGAATTGTATTCGGCCGGCAGCTTTTCTTCGTATGAATTGCCCCCGGCATAGCGGGTGCGTGTCACCATGTAGTAGTCTATCACCTCGTTTTCGGGCGATGTCCAGTTGGCGGTGTATCTGTCGGGCTGTATATCTGTCGGAGCGGTTGCCGTACATGCCGTCAGAGTAGGCACTGGCAGGCATTCGCCGTGCAGGGCAAGGCCACGCGAACCTTCGCCGAAATCGATGAGAAGGCGCGATGTGTGAGTGCCCAATGCTGTCGGGCGGTAGGTGATATTGAGCCAGTAACCTTCTTCAGAGTTGGTGAGTGTTGCCGGTATGCTGCTTGCCGACGATACGAACATATCCATATCGCCGGAGTAGATAGATACATATAGGCTTTTCTGTACGTTTTTCGATTTGATAAATACCTTCGATGTCAGCGATTTGCCCTCGGCAACCTGGCCGAACTGCAGCTCCATGCCTGCTGAGGGGGCAACAAGCTCGGGGTCGCCTACCGGTTCGATGATGACACCGCCGGGAGTAAATTTATCGCCTTTTTTAGAACCCCATATATACTCGGCAAGCTCGGGCATGTCGATAAATGGGTTACGGTTGCCCTGAATCTTGTATACCTCCTCGTTGCGGTCTGTTTCCTTCTGGCTGACGGGGTCGTCGCGATGCCATTTCAGCAGCAGGTTTACAGCCCAGGGGGTGAGGGTGGGGTACAGGTTTTGGTCGACCATGTATTTATATTTCCATGTAAGGTTCTGGTAGCAGGTCGCCATGTAAAAGTATGTGCGTGCAAAGTCGCCCTTGTACTCTTCGTTGGGTTCGAATACATATCCGGCGCCGCCGCCTTGTCCGCGGGCAGGGTAACCTACGTAGCATACGCCGTTATCAAATTTGATTGCCTTGTCTTGGTCGACTTCGCCAAGCGGATAATTGCTCTTGGCTGTATTGGCCTTCATCTCGGAGGGATAAAGGTGGTTGAGGTCGACGTATGCGCCTACAGTCTGACTGCCGCCCCACCAGCTTTTAGGAAAAGAGTGCTCGCGGTTCAGACCCGAGAACGACGGTGCATTTAGCGGTATGTCGGAATACATGTCCCACCAGCGTTTTGAATCGGGGTACACGTCGGTGCGCTGGAAGTAGCGGGGAAGGTCGGAGTACGACGATACTTTGGTGAAATTATGTATCAGGTTGTAGACTGCAGTCTTAAGTTCACCTTCGCTTTTGCCGTTAAGGCTGCTATAATACCCCGCCGGGGCTTCGGCGGCTGCGTAGTTATAGCTTGTCAGTGCCAGTGCGAGGGCACAAATACGTGTGATGAATTTCATAAGTGTACGATAAACTTTAAGGTCAGACAAAGTTACGGAAAAAAATCGCAATATTGCAACATTTGTATGCCTCGCTTTGTTCACCCCCCTTCACAAAATATCCCCTTTCTCTGGTTTGATAACCACATTGAATAATAGATTTACAAACTTTTTTAGTCTATTGGATGTTAAGATTTTGTAGAGTTAGAAAAAAACGCTAACTTTGCAGAGTCATCGATCGAAGAACGAAAGACTTGGTTGGCCGCATTACCGTAAATGCGGTTTTTTTATGCCTTGTTCTGAAGCTTACGCATATAGTATGCCTGATTGGTTTGGTCTACGCAGAAACCGGTGATTAACGCAAAATTGGGATTTATATACTCTAAGACAACCATATAGCCTTTTGCGCGATACCAAAAGTATTCGCGTTCCCGACCTGAATTTTCAATATATCTGAACCGCGTGATACGTTTGTCGGAGGCGTTTTCCAGGATAGGCTTAATCCAATGAATACGCACAGCACGCTCAGAGCGAAACTCTCTCACCATTTTTGATGTTTTACGCTTATCTTCTTTGGTTTCCCTTGTTATGACATGGACGAACTTTTCAAGCAATCCGTCAAACCAATCAGGCAAACCATCCTTATGAGAGCGATTATATGGATAGGGTTTTACTATCAATTTGGCTCCATCAAGGTTAACTTCTTGTATTAATAGATCATCCTTGAATCTTTCGTGCAGCTTCAATATTTTATCTTTATCTTCAACAGATAATTCGCAATTAAAATATGGCTGCAACTTTCCAAGTATATCGTTATCAGCCATTTCTTTTCTTCGGTTGAAAATCGTAAATTGCAAATTTGTCATCTCCAGGCTCAGTGCCTTCATCAAGGCTGTAGCCCGACAAATTTTCAATAAGTTCTACAATGTGTGATTTTGCCTCACTTCCATTCAGGCCTCTTGCCCTATATGTTATAGCTCCAATAATAATATCTGCAAGTTGTATAAACTGCGATTCATGCGAGCGGATATTCTGCAATGATTGTATTTTGTCATTGGTACCTATCATGCTTGTCAGTTCATTGTGTATTGAGGCAAGTTTGATTTTACCATTATTGTCTTTAAGGTCAAGGAAAATTCGGTAAGAATTGGCGCTGTCGGAATTATGTCGAATAGAGAAGCGGATAAGACGTTCTATAACCGAATAATAGAATCTATTATACTCATCACGTCCCAAAGAATGAGCCTGAATATTCGACTTATTCTTAATAAGCACACTGCGGAATACCATTGATGATTCAAAAAAGAAACGCAGAATCTCGTCATACATTGCAAGATGCGTACGGCTGGCAGTATTCCATTTCAATTCATGGAGAATGCCATATTTGCGTTTTATGCGTTTAAGCTCAAACTTATAATTATCAAGGTCTGCATCGGGCACAACTATTGCCCCAATGCACATAATGTCGCTGTTGTCAAATTGTAGATAACAACTTTCATCACAGAATATTGAATAAACTTTTTGCTGTTGATCCATAATGCGAAGTTAATACAAATCTATGAAATATGGAAGTCATTCCCAACGCAATGTATACAAAAGTATATAATAGCTGATATTTACTCACTTACAATACTTCGGTTATTTTTTGAGAGTTTGTTAACGGCTCCGAGGAGCCAGGTGTTTAATCCATTAAAAATCTGATGTTTAGCATAAAATTGAACACTAAAATTTGGTCAAGTCGCTGAATTTCAGTAACTTTAAGGTTATTCCAAGACACTTA
>LUJM01000093.1 GCA_001689415.1 Bacteroidales bacterium M2
TAAGTGTCTTGGAATAACCTTAAAGTTACTGAAATTCAGCGACTTGACCAAATTTTAGTGTTCAATTTTATGCTAAACATCAGATTTTTAATGGATTAAACACCTGGCTCCTCGGAGCCGTTAACAAACTCTCAAAAAATAACCGAAGTATTGTTATGTCATTAAAACTCAAAAATGATATGGAACAGAAAAGTATAAAAGGTACCCGAACCGAACACAATCTTCTCGCCTCATTTGCCGGTGAAAGCCAGGCACGTTCACGCTACACCCTTTTTGCCGAAAAGGCCAAGGAAGAAGGCTACGAACAGATTGCCGCCGTTTTCCTCGAAACAGCCGAGCAGGAACTCAGCCATGCGCGAATGTTCTTCTCGCTTCTCGAAGGCGGCACCGTCGAAATCACCGCAGGTTATCCGGCCGGCGTGGTTGGCGATACAGCCAAGAACCTTGCCGAAGCCGCCGCCGGTGAACGCGAAGAATGGAGCGACCTCTACGAGGATTTCGCAAAAATCGCTCAGGAAGAAGGTTTCCCCCAGATTGCCAATACCTATAAATTGGTGGCCCGCGTAGAGCAGATGCACGAAGCCCGCTACCTCAAGCTACTCGAGAGAATGGAAAATGGCACCCTCTTCGAAGACCCGGAACCGGTAGAATGGATGTGCCGCCGATGCGGTTTCACTATATCGGCCAAATCAGCGCCTAAACGCTGCCCGGTTTGCGGTATGCCTCAGGGTTGGTTTGAGAGAAAGCCAAACAATTACTAACACCTTTATGTTGAAAAACAAACAGCTCTCTTCGAAAGATTAGACACATTAATCTTTCATTATTTGCGGCCTCCTACGCCCCCGGGCAATGGTGACCGCATTTTTTATGATAGTATTACCAACACGGCCACAACACGAAACTTAACTAATGTTAAAGGCTCGACCCGGCGTTAAACCAAGCGTCGGCAACTCAGTCAAAGTAATCGAAAGACGTTGAAAAAAACGCCTCCGGCAATTGCCAAACAGAAAATTAAAATATACAATCATGAAAAAAATTCTTATTGCAACCCTCATCCTCGCTGCAGGTATCGGCAGCTCGTTTGCACAGCAACCTGCCAACTGCAAATCCGCCTGCCCCGACAACAAAGAATGCACCAAGGCCACCAGCGCCCGCGAACCCAAATGCTGCATAGCAAACCCCTTCGAGGGACTGAACCTCACCCAGGAGCAGCAGACTAAAATCGACGCTCTCAAGGCCGAGTGCAAGACACGCTGCGACAAGGCTAAAGCCGACAAGAAAGAACAACGCGCCGAACGAGCATCACAACAGCGCACCAACCGCGCCGACATGCTCGCCAAACTCAAGGGAATCCTTACCCCCGAGCAATATGTCAAGTTTCTCGAAAACAACTTCGTCAACCAGCGCGACAACATGCCCCGTAAGGGCGACCGCCCCGCCGATGTCAACCGCAAGCACCGCCGCGACCACCGATAATCTACAAATCTACCGAAATAATACACACACCTCCGAGCCGCAGAATTCTAATCTCTGCGGCTCTTTTTTATTGCCAAAGCGGTCAAAAACATGTTTAAGGGCATATTCTTTGGTTATTCGAACAATTTGTTTTAAATTCGCGAAAATGTTGGAATAATTCACCACACTACCAACCAATAACGCATAAAACATCAATACCATATATAATAATCCTAAAACCAAAATGAGTTATCTTAAATTTGATAAGAATCTGCTCATCAACTTGGACCAGTCGCTCCCCAAAGAAATGCTCCGCACCAACCAGGCCGGCGCATATCACTGCACGACCCTGGTGGGTTGCAACACCCGCAAACAGCACGGCCTGTTAGTGATACCAATTGAGGAGATGGACAATAAGTCGCATGTGCTACTGTCGAGTCTCGACGAGACCGTCATACAGCACGGTGCGCCTTTCAATCTGGGTATACACCGCTACCAGGGCGGCGTATACAATCCGGCCGGCCACAAGTATATCCGTGAGTTTGACTGCGAGGAAGTTCCACGCATGACTTACCGCGTGGGCGGCGTTATTCTGACAAAAGAAAAAATCTTCATCAGCCAGGAAAATCGTATTTTAATCCGCTACACGCTTGTCGAGGCACACTCTGCCACCACACTACGTTTCCGCCCCTTCCTTGCTTTCCGCGAGGTCAACAGCCTCTGCGTAGCAAACGATGCCATTAACCGCGACATCGAACCGGTACAAAACGGTATCGCTACCTGCCTCTACGAAGGCTACCCCAAGCTCTACATGCAGCTTAACCGCAAACCCACCTGGGTCGACGAGCCCAACTGGTACAACGGCATCGAATATGTAAAAGACCTCGAGCGCGGCGTACCCTACTGCGAAGACCTGTGGGTGCCCGGCTACTTCGAAGTGCCTATCAAAAAAGGCGAATCGATTATCTTCTCGGCAGGTGTAAGCGAGGTCAACACCCGCAACCTCACCAAAATGTACGAGGCTGAAGTAGCAAGCCGCACTCCCCGCACATCGTTCTACAACTGTCTCAAAAACAGCGCCAAGCAATTCTACATCCACCGTGGCGAAGGTTCGTATATAGTATCGGGCTTCCCCTGGGGCGTAGTTTTGGCTCGTAATACATTCATGTCGCTCCCCGGCCTTACACTCGCTATCGACCACCGCGCCGATTTCGAGGCCATTTGCGACACAGCCCTCAAATCGCTCATCAAATTTGCCGATACAGGCCAACTCTCCAAGCACATACAGGGTATCGACCTGCCCGACATCCCTCTGTGGGCTATCTGGGCTATACAGCAGTATGCCAAGACCGCAGGCATGGAAGCAGCCCGCAAGAAATACTTCGAGCAGGTAGCACTTCTTGTCAACGACATTCTGCGCAACTCTTACCCCAACCTCTTCGTATCAGACGAAACCGGCCTGCTCAGCACCGACGGTCATATCCGCCCCGCATCGTGGATGAACTCAGTGCTCAACGGCGCTCCCGTAGTACGCCGCACAGGCATGCTGGTTGAATTCAACGCCCTGTGGTACAACGCCCTGATGTTTGCCGCAAGTATGGCAGAAGGTGACGAAAGCCTCGAAAAACAGCGTCAGAAATGGCTCGAGGCCGCCGAAAAGATGAAGAAACCATTTGTCGACACCTTCCTCAATGCCGGCGGATACCTCTACGACTTTGTCGACGGCACATACGCCGACCCCTCGGTACGCCCCAACATGGCTATCGCAATCGGCCTTGACTACTCGCCCCTCGACCGCCGCCAGCGCAAGAGCGTTCTCGACGTAGTCACCCGCGAGCTTCTCACCCCCAAAGGCCTGCGCACACTGTCGCCCAAGAGCTACGGCTACCACCCCAACTACCTCGGCAGCCCCGAGGAGCGCGAATTTGCCATGCACAACGGCCCCGCCCGCCCATGGCTTGCCGGATTTTATGCCGACGCCTACCTGCGCGTATTCGGCATGAGCGGCGTAGGCTATCTCGACCGTCTACTTATCGGTTTCGAGGACGAGATGACCGAAGGTTGCGTTGCCTCGCTCAGCCAGCTCTACGACGGCAACCCGCCTTACACCGGCCGTGGAGCAGTCAGCCACGCAACAAACGTGGCCGAGGTACTCCGTGCATACCGTACACTCAAACGTTTTGACCAGAACGCGTAATCCCAATCTTATCAATACCCTATCACAATGAAAGCATTAATGTTCGGTTGGGAGTTTCCCCCTCATATCCTGGGAGGCCTGGGCACTGCCAGCTACGGCCTCACAAGAGGCATGTGGGAGTGCGGCGATATGGACATCACATTCGTCATTCCCAAACCCTTTGGCGACGAAGACAAAAGCTTCGCCAATATAATCGGTACTTCTCAAGTGCCCGTGGCATGGCGCGATGTCAGCCGCGACTATGTGGAGTCGCGCATCGGAAAAGTGATGGATCCCGACCTGTACTTCAAACTTCGCGACCATATCTACGCCGATTTCAACTACATGCGTACCAACGACCTGGGATGTATCGAATTCTCAGGACGCTACCCCGACAATATTCTCGAAGAAATCAACAATTACTCTATCACCGCAGGCGTCATTGCCCGCACAATTGATTTCGACATCATCCATAGTCACGACTGGCTCACCTATCCTGCCGGCATCCATGCCAAGCAGGTGACCGGCAAGCCATTGGTGGTTCACGTTCACGCTACCGAGTACGACCGTTCGCGAGGTAAGCCCAACCCCACCGTATACGCTATCGAGCGCGACGGTATGACCCACGCCGACCACGTTATCACCGTGAGCAACCTCACCCGTCAGACAGTAATCGACCACTACGGCATTGACCCGGCCAAGGTGACCACGGTTCACAACGCCGTAGTGCCCCTGAGCCAGGATCTTCTCGACATCGAGATGCCGCGTGCCACAAAAGAAAAAGTGGTAACATTCCTCGGCCGTATTACCATGCAGAAAGGCCCTGAATACTTCGTAGAGGCTGCGGCAAAGGTGCTTCGCAACTGCAACAACGTGCGCTTCGTCATGGCCGGCTCGGGCGATATGATGAACAAGATGATCAACCTCGCAGCCGAGCGAGGCATCGCCGACCGCTTCCACTTCCCCGGCTTCCAGAAAGGCCGACAGGTCTACGAGATGCTCAAGGCCAGCGATGTTTACATCATGCCATCGGTATCCGAACCATTCGGCATCTCGCCTCTCGAGGCTATGCAGATGGGTGTACCGTCGATTATTTCAAAGCAGAGTGGCTGCGCCGAAATCCTCGACAACGTAATCAAGACCGACTACTGGGATATCGACGCTATGGCCGATGCCATACACGCTATCATATCCTACCCCGCCCTCTACCGCCAGATGCGCGAGGACGGACTGGCCGAAGTCGCCCAAATCACATGGGATAAAGCAGGCCAAAAAGTTATAAACATATATAACAAAGTTTTAGGCCGCTAAGCACATCTTGCTTATAGCCGCCAGATCAACATTATCACAAAATGAAAGCAATTTGTTTTAACTTCGAGATACATCAGCCGTTCCGTCTGAAACGTTACCGCTTCTTCGATATCGGCCGCGACCACTACTACTTCGATGATTTCACCAACGATGACATCATCACCCGCATAGCACACAACAGCTACATTCCTGCAGCAGAGACCCTCCTGCGCATGGTAGAGGCCAACCAGGGCCGTTTCCGCTTCTCTATCGCAATCTCAGGCGTCGCTCTCGAACAGCTCGAGCACTACGTACCCGAGTTCCTCGACATCCTCAAGAAACTCGCCGACACCGGTTGCGTTGAATTCGTAGCTCAGCCCTTCGCCTACTCACTGGCATCGCTCACCGACCCCGACGAATTCCGCCAGCAGGTAGCCGACACTTGCAGCATCCTCCGCAGCCGTTTCGGCGTTACCCCCAAGGTAATCCGCAACACCGAGCTCATCTACGACGACGACCTCGCTCCCCAGCTGGTCGACATGGGCTTCAACGGCGTGCTCACCGAGGGCGCTAAGCACATCCTCGGCTGGAAATCGCCCAACTACATCTACAATGCAGCATCGGCTCCCGACCTGCGCCTGCTCCTCCGCAACAGCAAGCTCAGCGACGATATCGCATACCGATTCAGCGACACTTCGTGGAGCGAATTCCCCCTCACTGCCGACAAATACATCGACTGGATTGCATCGACACCGCTCGAAGAGCAGATTGTCAATATCTACCTCAACATGGAGACATTCGGCGACCTGCACCCTGCAACAACCGGTATCTTCCAGTTCCTCGAGGCTCTGCCCCGCTTCGCTGCCGAGCACGGCATCGACTTCGTTACCCCCAGCGACGCTATCGCCAAGATCAAACCCGTAGGCGAGCTCAGCGTGATGCACTCAATTTCGAGTGCCGACGAAGCACGCGACACTTCGGCATGGCTCGGCAACCGCCTGCAGAACGAAGCATTCGAGAAACTTTACTCAGCTTCCGAGCGTGTACGCCAGTGCCAGAACCGCGCCCTCAAACGCGACTGGCAGTACCTGCAGAGCTGCGACCACTTCTACTACATGAGCAACCGCGCAGCTTTCAGCCCCTACGAGACAAACTTCGCAGCATTCACAAACTACATGAATGTGCTCGCCGACTTCCTGATGCGTGTCGAAGAGGAATTCCCATCGCAGGTCGACAACGAGGAACTCAACTCGCTGCTGATGACAATCTCGAACCAGGGAGCCGAAATCGAAGCTCTCAACAAAGAACTCAACTCTATGCGTAAAAACGTAGAGCAGTACAATATCGAGCACCGCAACCGCCCCGAAGCAGGCAAAAGCGAGGAACCCGCCGAAGCTCCAAAAGCCAAGGCTAAAAAGACCACTACCAAGGCTAAGGCTGCGCCCAAAAAACATGCCGCCAAAAAGGCCGAAGAATAATTGAAACCAATCCCCGGCCCGAACAAACATGGCCGGGGATTGTTTTTTTAATACCCTACACACCCTCTCAATATCGAACCATGCTACCCTCTAAATACGTAATCACAATTGGCCGCAGCTTCGGTAGCGGCGGACGCGCACTCGGCAGAATTATCGCCGACCGATTAGGCATCGCTTTCTACGACAAAATGCTCCTGATCAAAGCCGCCGAAAAAGCCGGCTACAACATCGAATATTTCGAGCAGGCCGACGAACGTGCGCCTAAAATAACGGGTAGCATTATTCCATTCTCTATGGGTTTCTACCCAATGTCGTGGGTTGGAGATACGGCCGGAAGCTCCGACAGGGTATACAAAGCTCAGTGCGACTTCATGCACGAACTCGCTCAAGGCGACCCCTGCGTAATCGTAGGTCGTAGCGCCGACTATGTGCTGCGTGATGTCGACAATGTTATAAACATTTTTATCCATGCGCCTCTCGACGAATGCGCCAAACGCATCGTGAGCCGCAACGACTCGCACACACTCGAAGAAGCTCGCGCACTGGCCGAGCGTACAAACAAACTCCGAGCCAATTTCTACAACTTCTACACCGACAAACGTTGGGGCCACGCCACCAGCTACGACCTTTGCCTCGACTCATCACTTCTCCCACTCGAAGACCTCGCCGACATAGTTATCAACTACGTACACCGCCGCTTCGACAAATAACGCGGCAGTAAATCTGCTCCAAAACAAAACACAAGGTCAACGCCTAATCGAAGATTAACTCGGAGAAGCGACTCACAGATTATCAACATCCTATCTAATCAAACCCTCGAGTGTCACGGCACAATGCTGTTAACTTAAGGGCTTCTCCCCCCCGACTCTCGTAGGGTCGCGGCATGCCGCGACCGGGCATCAAAAGCATTTACCCACTGACAATCAACGTATTACTGACTACAAAATACACAACATAAGACCTTGCTCATGACTACCACAGCCTGGTAATGAGCTGATAATCAAATAAATGTACTTCTACCCGGTCGCGGCATGCCGCGACCCTACGAGAGAGCGGTTAGATAGGATGTTGACTATCTGCAAATTAGTATCGCCTGACTGAGGCTTGTCTCGGAGAGACAAGCTCCTATTGCAAGCACTCTTTTGGCTTAAGTAAACAGCATTGTGCCACAACCCTGCGAGAGGGGGCTGTGGCACTTAAGCTAACAGCTATAAGTTCTGCAAGTTGGACTTGAGATACTGTTTATCTAAAAAAGCCGTTGTCTTCGTTGGTGACTGTTTCGGGCGTGGAGGCAGAGGCTGCTGACACATCGATTGGAAGCCACACGGCCATGTTTCCTTCGCCGCGATGAGCCCAGGCGTAATATGGGATAAGCGTTAGCCTGGCGGGGGCGACATTCAACCTGCCGTCAGCGCCATAGCTGAGAGCCTGCGCTTCGGTTGTAATCTTAGTCACACCACCGAGTTCGTCGCTATGCTCACTCACTGCATATTGCGGTTTGCGGTTGAGTAGCACCGTGTGGATATTCACATCATTATCAGGCCATTCGGCACAATATACCAATGGACCGCGCTCTACGGCGATACGCCCACGGTCGTCGGCAACTTTGTCGTTGGCCTTGACGGTACGGACAGGCATGTCGAAGGCAATATCTACCACGTCGCCCTTGCGCCACTTGCGAGGAATTACGAGATAGCCGTTTTCGAGTTCGCCTGTTACCTCATCGCCATTAACGCAAACTCTATAGTCCGGAGCCTCATTGTCGGCGTAGGCATAGAGATCACCCGGCACAACCTCGTTGCGCACCCAGCCTGGTATGCGAATCTTCATGGCCATATCGGCATTGCCCTTGTCAACGGTGATTTTTACGTTACCGTTCCATGGATATGATGTCTGCTGCGAGATTGTCATCTTCTTACCGCCGACTTCCACCTTTGCAGCATTGGGCATAAATAGGTTTACAAACAGCGAGTTATCCTTTACAGCATAGATATATCCGGGCAGCGAGGGTATGAAACGACTGATATTGCTTGGGCAGCAGGCGCAGCCAAACCAAGGCTTGCGGCTATAACCGCCCGTCGAGGCAAGCGGGTTTGGATAAAAGAAGCTGCCACCGTCGATCGACACACCCGAAATGAGGCCGTTGTAGAGAGTACGCTCCAACACATCGAAATATTTCGAATCGCCGTGAAGCAAGAACAGACGGTAATTGGTGTACACATTGCCTATCGCAGCGCAGGTTTCATTATAGGCGCTGGCATTTGGCAGTTCGTAATTACGCCCGAAAGCCTCGCCTTGATGACGCGCCCCGATGCCGCCGGTGATATAGAGCTTCTTGGTTACGATATTGTCCCAGATACGGTCAATGGCCTTGATATAGGCCGAGTCGCCCGAAATTGCCGCAACATCTGCCATACCGGCGTACATATAAGTGGCTCGCACGGCATGGCCCACAGCCTCGTCTTGCTCAAGCACAGGCTTGTGCGACTGCGAGTAGGCCTGCTTGCGCTCGGTAGTACCTCGGGCGTCGAGGAAGAACTTGGCAAGGTCGAAATAGCGTTTTTCGCCGGTTACATTATACAAGCGCACCAAGGCCATTTCGGCTATCTGGTGGCCCGGCACAAGGCGCAGCTTGCCCTCGCCTTCACCGATATTACGGTCTACGCAATCGGCATAACGGCATGCAATATCGAGGAATTTTCGCTTGCCGGTAGCCTGATAATACGCCACTGCGCCCTCTATCATATGACCGAGGTTATAGAATTCGTGGCTGAGGTTTTCGACCGACGTCCAACGCTCCTTGCCTGCCCACGGATGAGGATGCGCAGGGTTCTGGGTTCTGGCAGTATAGAGATAGCCGTCGGGCTCTTGAGCGGCGGCCATAACGTCGATTACACTGTCGATATATGCCTCGAGTTTCTTATCCGGATAATTGTGCAGACGGTACGAAGCGCCTTCGATAGTTTTGTACACATCGGTATCGTCGAACGAAAAGCCCTCTACCTTGTAGCTCTCGCTCGGGTGGGCGGCTCGGTCGAAATTGGCATATCGTTCGTTTTCCTCGCATTTCTCAAAAGCCAGCGGTATTGTCACATTCCGGCTGGCCTCGATACGGTCGCCCCAAAACGGGCCGGAAACATGCACCGAAGTAAACGGCACAGGCGAAATCGGATAACCCGGGGCATTGCTCACTGCCGAGGCTCCAAGAGCCATACCCGCAGCAAGAACTGTAATCAGTGTCTTTTTCATTTTACTTCAAGTACATATACAGGTTTAGGTTCGGCATTGGTGACACGTTCGCCGTCACCCTGCGAAGTTGTTTGAACATAGATATTGAGTCGCTTTTTATTGCGCCACAGGTCGTTGTCGAGCGATGGTTCCCATGCATCGACACTGAAATCTGTGAGGTCGGTAACTTTCCACTCCTTCTTGCCGTACTTGCGTGTAGCTGCCGACACACGGCTGCCACGCTCCACATCGCGGAATATATATATCAGCTTCTTGCCGTCGCTCACCACACGCGGACGCGCAATCGGTATCATCTTAGTGCCGCCCCCGGCAAGCGAGAAAGGCATCGTACGTCGGCCTACTGTCTCCATGTGCCAGCCATTGCCGTCGTGGCTCACGAGGCGGTACTGCGGTATCGAGTCGCCCTGTTCGCGCCAATATGTGGCGATAAGTGGACGTCCGTCAGGGTCGGTCGTCATCGAGGTTTGGTTGATGAGCTCGGATTTCTGCGGTATGGGCCATGCAATTTCTGCAGTCGCCATGGTAATAGGTAAGCGGTAGGCTGTACCGTCGCTGCGCTGCCAGGTCTTGCCACCGTCGGTAGAGCGGGCATAGCACATATCGTGGTTTGTCTCTACGAGCCATGTCTCGCGCCACACCCACGACAGGTGTATAGTACCCTTGCTGTCGGTACACATCTGCCAATATGCGTTGCGCTTGCCTTCGCCGTCGATGAGTATGTCGTGTACACGGCTCCACTTGCCGCTCACCACATCATAGCGGTTCATCACCATATTGCCTCGTCCCGACGCGCCCGAACGGTATACAAACAATAAGTCGCCCGAAGGCAGGGTGTGAAACTCTGGATATGTCACATCTTCCTCTCCCGAGCCTACCATTTGCTCCTTTTCGCCCAATTCAAGCGACCCGGGCGCAACTCCACGAGCATAGCGCAAGGGATGTCCGTGGTGGTCGAAAGCCACATGTAGCACGCCATTGCCGTCGACAGCCATGGATATCACATTGTGACCGTCGGTCACCTTTCCCTTATACCGGGTGCGTTTTACGGTCCAGTCATCAGTGCCGAGCTTGCGCGACGCAAGGGTAAGATACCCCTCCGGATCATAGTACGATGCATATTGGGTATCTCCGTGGGTGGCAAGAGAATTTGCCCTGAAAACCGCGGTATTGACCGACGTGGCACTGTAGCCCTCGCCGATTCGCGACAGGTGCGGCTTGCCGCCAAGTGCATTAAAAGCCAGCATCAAGCCGGCCACCGCTATAAATATTCTAAATTTCATGGTGTTAGGTCTATCGATAAATCACATCACAAAGATAGCAAAAAACCGCACCATATACAAATATGTTAGACAGGATTAGAAAGTGCTGAAAAATAAGAGATATATAATACAGACAGATTGCGGCATGCCACGACCGAGCACCCAAAACACACCTCTTGATAATCAGTATATAACACCATATTATCAGCAAAAAGTCGTCGGAGACGACGCAATCATGGTTAACCCCACGATGCTTGCTTCGTGGGGTATGTAGGCGAACGGAATGTGGGCTGTCCTCGGGGAGGACGCTGTAGATATCATACGGCGTCCTCTCCGAGGACATCAAGCATGTTGCGCGTTGTCTAACCCCACGAAAAATCGTGGGGTTAACCACAGGCACGTCCTCTCCGAGGACTTTTTTTAGATGCTCTGTTTAAGGGTTTAGGTAATAGTTTTTTATGCCCGCATCATGTAAATAGCTCTTAAGAAACAGCAAGTGTCGCGCCCACACGAGAGGCAACTCATTGAAAGCCTTGTATAAAAAATGCGACCCCTAAGATTGCTCAGCATCGCGGGGTCGTATTATGTATTATTAGCCAATAATTATTTCTTAAAATCAATCTCAAGTCGGCGCCAGAGTTGGTCGGGGACGAGCCGCCATAGAGCCGTCACGACCGCCCAACGCGAATCGACAACAGAAACCCTGCGGCCTCGCACTATTGCTCGCTCGATACGGGGGGCTACATAGTCTACACTCATCAGCATGGGGTAGTTCTTATCGCCCGATAGCAGCGCAGTATCTACAAATCCCGGACGGATATCAGTTACCGCCACATTTACATGCTGCTGGTGTGCGAGCTGGTCAATTGCCTGTAGATATGCCCATTGATAACGTTTCGACGCGCTATAGGTGGCCGAAACTCCGATACCCTTCACGCCGGCGACCGATGTTATAGCGGCTATATGGCCTTGGTGCAGATTGGCTGTATCGCGATAATACTTGTATGCGGCGTTGATGATACGAGTAAAGCCGAGGACGTTTGTCTCCACCGTCTGAGTGTCGCGGGCTTCGTCGAGGCCGGGATTGTGCCAGCCACAACCGGCGGCATAGAGCAGATAGTCCATGCCGTCGATAAGTTCTATAAGTTTATAGAACCTCTCGGCGGCATCGGGTGCCGCTACATCAATGGCCATATACTCTATACGGTCGGGGTACTGTTCTTTTATAGCTTTGAGGCGGTCTTCTCGACGTGCGGCTATGCCAACACGCCAACCCAGCCGTGCAAAATCGGTTGCGATACGCATACCCATGCCCGACGAGGCGCCGATGATGATAATCTTTTTCATTGGTCCGATGATGATATTTGTTGTTGTGGCAACGGTGTCGGCATGGCGGTACCGTCGTCAATATTTACAACATCTTCATCCTTGGGCTTGTTCAAATGATTGAGAGGTATCGTGTAGATAATCGAAAACGAACCGCCCACAGCCATTCTTGTGCCATAGCCGGGGATATACCACGGTTTGCCGTAAGGAGCCTTGCTCTCGTGCAATATCTGCTTGTAGCGGAATGTCCACCCGGCAGAAACCGGGCCCCACAACTTCACACGCAAGCCAAGATTAAATTCGAACCACCCCGCCGTAACGCGCTGCGAAGGGATATTGAACGTGGCTGTCTCGCCCCAATACGACGAATTTACCGTCACATCGTCGACAGCAAAGCTAAATGGCGCGAAGCCATACCGGACACCCGCAAAGAGCGAGTAATCAGGATTGGAATTGAAAAATAAATTATAGTTTGCACCTATCTTAAAAAACACCCCGAGCGGCGATCGGTATGTAAAGTTCATGCCCGAAGGCTTATACTTGGCAGTGCCGAGGCCGATTTCGAAAATCGGCTTGTAGCGGTTGTGCAGCGACAGCTCTACCCATGCGTCGGCTATGCCGTGGTGCTGGCCGAAAGCCCGCATCATCGGGTCCCAAACATTCACACCTACACTGAGGGCATGAAACAAAGGATACTCCATTTTAGGCACTCGCGATATCACCGTAGAGTCAATCCATTCATCGCCGGTAATGGTGTCGACATACACCGTGAAGCCATTGTCGTTGACAAAAGTCATACCGGCAGCAGCGCGGCGCTTGGCATTGATACGCGAGGTATCGTTGGCGGTCTCATTGATTGCCTGTGTCTGCGTTGCCTGCGTTTCTACAGGGCTGATGCGGCGCTTTTCTCGGCCTGATGCCGACACAAGCACAAGCATGGCAAGCACTGTGGCTATTATCACCTTAGCTTTATTCATCGGTTTCAGGGGGTGTGGTAGCGGTGCGGATATAAATCTTTATTCGCAACAGGTCTACATTCGTTATCAGCGAATCGGCAACAACCACCGAATCGATCAGATTATATGTCGTAGTGCAGCGGCGGATGCGGTAGTTGTACATCGCTCCGCAATCAGCCGACGCGAAATATGGCTCGGAATCGTAGTCGAAGGTAACGATATCTTCGATTCCCTCGAGACCCTGCTGCGTGTAGTTGAACCGCCACGATGTACTATGCTTGGTCGAACGCATAGGCAGATACACCTCGCCAACAGTTGTTCCGGCTGTTACAAGTATCGAATCGCCGGGAGCTCCGACGCCACTTATCTCTATATTATTGAGCGTGATTGCCTTGCCGGTAGACGACGAGAACAGCCCCGCCTTAGGCAGGGCATTTTGGTTGTCGAGACATCCGTCGGTATTGCACGAGGCAAGACCGGCGGCAAGCGGCAATAATAACAGACAATATTTTATCGTACTGCGCTTCACAGTGTCAAATCAGAATGTCGTCGAGGTCCTTGCGCTTCTTTTCGGGAATCTCGCTGCTTGCAGGATAACCCATTGGCAGTATCGCGATAGGCTCTACACCCTCGGGAAACTCGATTTTCTCAGTGAGTACCGCAGGGTCGAAATTGCACACCCAGCAGGTACCGAGGCCGGCAGCTGTGGCGCAAAGACATATGTGCTCGGTAAGGATAGCCACATCCACATCGACGTGACATTTATTGTCGAATGGACGCACCCAGGCCTCCGACGCTACGCCGCATACTATGATATAATATGGTGCTTCGGCAATCCAGGCGCGGTTATACGCCGCGCCGACGGCTTCGCGCCCTTCTGCGTCGTCAGGGCCGATAACCATTATGCGCCATGGCTGGCGGTTGCAGGCCGACGGTGCCATATGGGCTGCATCGAGCACAGCGCGTACTTCGTCGGCTGCGGGAATACGGTCACTATATGAGCGGCAGGAATAACGGTCGTGTGTCAGGAGCTTCATTATCGTCATTTTTGATATGTTTTATTGTGTCACTGTATCTATCTCTGCCTCGATTTCATAGTCGTTGCGACGCGGAGAATTGCGCACTACCAACTCGCCTACAAATCCGGCAAGGAATAGCTGCGACCCGAGAATCATCAGCACCAGGGAGATATAGAAATATGGTGAATCAGTTACGAGGATATAGGGGGCACCGGTGTGCATATGGTAGAGTTTCAACGCTCCGACTATTACCACCGCTATTATACCGAGTATAAACATCATACTGCCAAGGAGGCCGAAAAAGTGCATCGGTTTCTTGCCGAATTTGCCGGTAAACCAAAGCGTGGCAAGGTCGAGATAGCCGTTGACAAAGCGGTCGAGGCCAAATTTTGTCTTGCCGTATTTTCGAGCCTGGTGATGCACCACCTTCTCGCCGATTTTATCGAAACCTGCCTGCTTGGCAAGGAAGGGTATATAGCGGTGCATATCGCCATAAACCTCGATATGCTTTACCACCCTGCTGCTATAGGCCTTGAGGCCGCAGTTGAAATCATGGAGGTTGTGGATACCGCTCACCCGGCGGGCTGTTGCATTGAAC
Source organism: Bacteroidales bacterium M2 (assembly GCA_001689415.1). GTDB lineage: Bacteria > Bacteroidota > Bacteroidia > Bacteroidales > Muribaculaceae > CAG-873. The sequence continues at coordinate 14,807 of LUJM01000093.1, forward strand.
AGCTTTGTCGGTATGGTCTTCGACAAGGGGTCGTAGCGCTTCTTCTTAAAGCCCGATACAAGGTCGTAGCCGTCCTCGCGTATCATGCGGTAAAGCTCGGGTATCTCGTCGGGGCTGTCCTGCAGGTCGGCATCCATGGTTATCACCACCTCGCCGCGCGACATGCGGAAACCGGTATTCAATGCCGGAGACTTGCCGTAGTTGCGACGGAACGACGCGCCGCGCACATGGTCGGGATGCTTTGTCGACAACTCTTTCACCACATCCCACGAGTGGTCGGTAGAGCCGTCATCGACAAATATCACCTCGTAACTGAATCCGTGCTCTTTCATCACGCGTTCTATCCACGCGTACAGTTCGGGCAGTGATTCTTCTTCATTATATAATGGTATAACGACAGATATATCCATTCTCATTTATTGTTGCAGTCGTCGGAGCATCCTTTACATCGGTTACGTATCTTCACAAGAGGCGTTACCAACAGCGACAGCGCTGTACCGACGACAATATTAAACGATATTAGGTTGGCCGCTATGTCTGCTGCCGTAGGGAGGGGGGCCTTTGCGCGGATATCAGTCAACGTTTTGGCCCACTGGTCACCTTCGGGGGTGCCGAGCGACTTGAATGCCTCTATCGTCGATTCCATTTGGATGGCGATAAAGTCGGGAAAGGCAAACCGTAGCAACAGGTACGCTACTGCGGCCGGTACGAGGCTGCCGAGGAAAAATGAGGCTATTCCCTCGGCCCAAATCTCCGCAAAGCCGAATGTGCAGCGACCCTGGCGGTAACTCCGGGCAAGCAGACGGTAAATCACTACCGGCATGGCAAGTGTTCCGGCCCATAACAATAGACAGGCCACCGGCTGAACTGTCGCAAGCCCGCAAAATAAGAGCAGCAGACAGATACACCCGCTGATCACAAGGCCGTTTTCGGCGGCTCGCGATGTTATTGCTCGGGGTGGTTGGATAGGCGTGGTAGTCGACATGTGCTGGTGATTCCGTTATTTATCGCGACGACATGGGATTCGCCCCATGCTCGCGATGCTGTGATTTGGTTCTTTTATCTTGCAAAATTAAAAAATTTTTCCCGATACTGAGCCAATTTACACTTTTTAATTGTTATAAAGTATAAACCGGCGAGGCTTTAGATATGCCTTGCTCGCACAATACATTAATTATATTACCTCATGAAAGGACGAAATCTTATTTTTACCGGGGCGATAGCTCTCGTTGTCGGCATACTGATGATGATATTCCACTTGCAACTGGCCGACGGTGGCATTATATACGCGGCCGGCGCTCTGTTTGTTGGCGCGGGAATACTCAACATGACCGTCTTCCTCGGCTCGCGCGACAAGGACGGACGAACGAAAATGGGCGCGTTCGGCACTGCTTTCGGCTGGATCGCAAGTGCTGCAGCTGTCGTGCTCGGCCTGGCCATGCTCATTTTCAGCAAGGCCTTCGTGGCTTTGATTGGGTTTATGTTTGCAATCCTGTTGCTTTTCGCTGCCATTTTCCAGTTGTTTCTGCTCTTTTTTGGGTCCCGGCCCAATCGTCTGTCGAGTTGGTTCTTCCTCGTTCCGATAGTACTCATCGCAGCCGCTGTATATGTGTTTATGCGCAAGCCCGACACTCAGGGCGAGAGCACCGACATGATTTTCGTCGGATGCGCCTTCGCCGTTTTCGGCGTTTTCACTATAATCGAAGGCTCGATGATAGGCAGGGCAAACCACGTCGCTCTCAAGAAAGAGCAAGTACAATCCGACGTACCCGCAACACAAGACAAGCCACAACCCGACCAAGCGGAATAATACACCGAATCACACCTCTTTTGGACCCCAAAAACGCCAAATTGCCACATTTTCACAAGAATATGGCAAAAAAAATGCGTTTTTGGGGTCGATTATTGTGTTAGTTTCGAGAAAAATCACGATATTTGCACCGCAAAAACAGACTACGCCTCTCGGGGTGTGCTTTTTTGCCGCCAAAAATATAATTCATTACCAATCGAATAAAATAAACCTAAAATGACAAAAGCTGACATCGTCAACGAGATTGCCAAGAGCACAGGCCTCGACAAAGCTCTCGTGCTGACCACTGTAGAACGCTTCATGGAAGTTGTTAAGGATTCACTTTCTCATGGCGAAAATGTTTACCTCCGTGGCTTCGGCAGCTTCATTATCAAAACTCGCAGCGAGAAAACAGCTCGCAACATCAGCAAGAAAACCACTATCATCATCCCCGAGCACAAAATCCCCGCGTTCAAACCCGCTCGCGTGTTCATGGATGAGGTAAAAAACGCTAACTAAGCACTCGGCATTCCCGCCTTTGCGTAAGTTAAGTCGACTATAATAAACAACTCTATAATTATTAACCAAATAAAGCGTTACACCAATGCCCAGCGGAAAGAAAAGAAAAGGCCACAAGATGGCTACGCACAAGCGTAAAAAACGTCTGAGAAAGAACCGTCATAAGAAGAAATAAATTTTGGCCGGCAGTGGGCCCGCTGTTTTGCGGGCTCTCCTGTGCCTTAGATGCCGACCGTTAAATATAGGGCAGTGATGCCTTTTATGTGTTTCTTTAGTCGGCGCTTCTTTGGTTACACCCTCGTGACTTACATACGAACAAGAGCAAACTTCACCGCTGCGGAGACCTTAAAGCCGCCGCAGCCGCGAAGATTTGTTCTTTGTCGTTTTTTGTTTTTCATAATGGCCAATGCTTACAACCCTCGATTACGAGGGGCGCATAAAGGCCCATATTAATCCCGACTTTGATGAAAAGTGAACTTATTGTCGACGTTCAAGCCGGCGACTTTTCGATTGCCTTGCTCGAGGATGGCCGTCTGGTATCCTTGCAGAAAGAGGCGCGAAACATCGCGTACGCCGTGGGCGACATTTACCTCGCAAAGGTGAAGAAGCTCATGCCCGGACTCAACGCCGCTTTCGTCAACGTGGGGTATGAAAAAGACGCATTCCTACATTATCTCGATTTAGGGCCGCACTTCGCTACCTACAGCGATTTTCTCACTCAGCTCTCAGATGACAAAAAACACATCCCGCAGCTGCCGAAGATGAAAATTCTCCCCGACATCGACAAACACGGCTCTATCGCTCAAACCCTCACTCCCGGCCAGGAACTCCTGGTACAGATCGTTAAAGAGCCGATTTCGTCGAAAGGCCCAAGGCTTACGACCGAGATATCCTTTACCGGCAGGTACCTGGTGCTGACTCCTTTCTGCGACAAGATTTCGATTTCACAAAAAATCAAATCTTCCGAAGAAAAGTCGCGCCTACGCCAGCTTATCGAATTTATAAAGCCTAAAAACTTCGGCGTAATAGTACGCACGTCGGCCGAAGGCAAGAAAAGCGCAGAGCTCGATAGCGAACTTCGCGCACTTCTACAGTCCTTCGAAGACGCTTGCTCAAAGGCTCAGCGGTCGTCGGCTCCGGCTCTCGTGTTCGAAGAAGAAAACCGTGTCGTCGGGCTTCTCCGCGACGTGTTCAGCCCCTCGTTCGAGAGCATTTACGTCAACGATGCCGACATCTTTCAGCAGATCCTTAAGTACGTTACTCTCATTGCTCCCGACCGTAAGGACATTGTAAAACTATACTCCAAAGAAACACCGATTTTCGACCAGTTCGGCATCACTCGACAGATCAAATCGTCATTTGGTAAAACAGTTTCCTTCAAATCAGGAGCGTACATAATCATCGAGCACACCGAGGCTCTACACGTTATCGACGTCAACTCAGGCAACCGTGCCAAGGCGACAAACGACCAGGAAAGCAACGCTCTCGAAGTAAACCTACGCGCTGCCGACGAAATCGCAAGGCAACTGAGGCTGCGCGACATGGGCGGCATTATCGTGGTCGACTTCATCGACATGGCTAAGCCCGAACACCGACAGCAGCTCTACGACCACATGCGCGAAATCATGGCTAATGACCGCGCAAGGCACAACATCCTGCCGCTGAGCAAGTTCGGCCTGATGCAGATTACACGACAGAGAGTTCGACCCGTGCTCGACATTCACGTGTCCGAGAAATGCCCCTCATGCCTCGGCAAAGGTGAAGTTCAACCCTCGATTCTTTTCACCGACACCCTGCGGGAAAAACTCGAGTACATCGTCGAAAACCTCGGCGTTCGCGACTTCATTATGTACGTACACCCATACGTCGACGCATACATCAAAAAAGGCTTCTTCACCAACCTATACAGCAAATGGCGCCGTGCTCTCGGACGTTCTTTCAAGATTCTTCCCGACGAGTCGCTCGCATATCTACAGTACAGGGTAGTCGACAAAAACCGCAACGAGATTAACTTAATCGATGAAAAAGACAGCGGTGAAAGCTCAAAAACCAAGAAGGACACTAAAGCTCGTAAAAGAGGGGGAGACGACAACGAGACTACTACAGCCGAGCAACCTAAGCCCGAACAGCCTAAAACCGAGCAACCCAAAACCGTAAAGCAGCAAAAGCCTCAGCAGCCCAAGAAAAAAACACAAGAACAGACTGAGAAAAAAACGGAAAGCTCCGAAAAAAACGAAAAGACCGATAAAGTTGCCAAAACGACAATTACCGAAAAGCCGACCAAGCAACAAGACGAACCTATGGCTGAACAGGCTCCGGATGTGGCCGAAACCCCTCAAGACAAGCCTGTTTTACCGGCGATTGCCCCCGATTTGCTCGACATTGTTATCGACTCCGACATCGACCCGGACAGCGATACCGACGACGATATCGACATCGATGCTGACAACGACACTCCCGAAACCGAAGCCAAGACAAAACCTCGACGCCGCCGCCGTCGTAAACCCCGGCCTAAGAGCGACAATCAGTCGCAAAACCAAGAATAGCGTCAATCAAAACCCCACAAGCCCCGCCCCGCGGGGCTTTTTTGTTCCCCTCACCATGCCGCGCCCCAATGCTGCTTACTTAAGGGTTTATAATACAAAAGGACGACAACGATAGGAGCTTGGCTCTCCGAGACAAGCCTCGATTAGGCGTTGGTATTCAAAACATTAGCGATACTGGCCGAGGCTTGTCTCGGAGAGCCAAGCTCCTATTGCAAGCACACTTTCACCTTAAGCAAAAACTATTATCTAAACTTTAAACCCAAACCTTAAACCGGGGCTCTAACGAAAGACGGCGTCCTCGCCGAGGACATTCTTGTAGGGGTTTTAAGCACCCCACGAAGCAAGCATCGTGGGGTTAACCATGATTGCGTCGTCTCCGACGACTTTTTTAGATTCCCGAATCGTGCTTCTAACGACCCTTAAGTAAACAGCAATATACCGCAATCGGCCAACAAAAACTATTACCCAACCCTTAAACCGGGTCCCGAAATAAAACCGTCGGTTACAGCGCCTAAACGATAATTAACAACCTGCAACATGGTCTTTTGACAGATAATGCGTAAATTTGCAAATTAATTTATACAAATGATATCTCCCAAGATAGACCAGAAAAATATCGAACGCGCCAAAGAACTTATCGAAGGCGCCGATCGCATTACAATAATATGCCACACCGGCCCCGACGGCGATGCTATCGGGTCGTCGCTCGCTGCGGCTCACGTCCTATCGGCAATTGGCAAGGACGCAAAGGTCGTTGTGCCCGATTCTTTCATGGCAAACCTACGCGAGCTTCCCGGTGCCAAAGAAATCGTCGACGCTGCTAAATACTACGACTTCGCAGTAAAACTGCTCAACGACACCGACCTTATCCTGTGCCTCGACTTCAACGCGCCAAACCGCACCGGAAGGCTGTCGCAGGTTCTCGCCGAGTCGCACGCGCCCAAGATTCTGATCGACCACCACCTCGACCCCGACATCGAGGCCGACGTGATTATATCGCACCCCGAGATGCCTGCCACGGCATACCTCCTGTTTAGGTTCATTTGCCGCCTCGAGCTGTTCAACTTTATCGACAAGGCTGCCGCCGAGTGCATTCTCGCAGGTATGATGACCGACACCGGCAACTTCTCATATAATTGCAACGACCCCGAGCTCTACATCGTCGTGGCCGAGCTGCTGCGTAAAGGTGCCGACAAGGAGAAACTCAACATAATGCTCTTCGACACCTTCTCGGCATCGTGCTTGAGGCTTAATGCCTACGCTATTCTGCGTAAAATGGAGCTCCTGCCCGAGGTAAACGGAGCTATTATACCTCTGAGCCGCGAGGAACTCAACAGATTCCACTACACCCGCGGCGACACCGAAGGGCTCGTCAACAGGCCGCTCGCTATTCCAAACGTAAACTTCAGCGTTTTCATGAGGCAGGAAAGCGACTGCATCAGAGTATCCATGCGAAGCCGTGGCAACTTCCCCGTCAACATACTATGCTCCGACTACTTCGGCGGGGGCGGACACCTCAACGCTGCCGGGGGTGAATTCTACGGCACGCTCGACGAAGCTGTGGCCCACTTCAAAGAAAAACTCCCCGAAATTCGTAAACGATTTATAGACAATAAATAAACGATGAAAAAACTACACGCCATAAGCTTCGGCGTTGTGATGGCGGCTTTGGCCATGACTTCGTGCAGCGACGGCAAATCATACGCCCAGCTTCTCAACGAAGAAGACATGTACACAAACAACTTCCTGGCCGACCAGCATGTCGAACTCGCAATACCCGCCGACACAGTCTTCGAAGTCGGGCCTAACGCCCCATACTACCGACTCGACGACGACGGTATGCTCTACATGCAGGTCCTGAAAGCCGGCACGAAGGACAACCGCGTCGAAGACGACGAGCAGATATACTTCCGATACACCCGCTACCCTCTCGCTCTCTACAGCAACGGCGAACTGCCTACCGGCGAAGGAAACAACATATCGCTCAGCCCCGCATGGTTCAGGTACAATAACTTCCAGATACAGACCTCATACCAATGGGGACAAGGTGTGCAGATGCCTCTGCGATACCTGCCGGTTGATTGCGAAGTAAACATCGTCATTAAATCGCAGATGGGTATTACCGACGAATCGGCCAACGTACAGCCATACCTCTGGAAACTAACATACGAGCGTCGGCAGTAGTATTTTTTTCGTTTTTCCTTACAAGTCATTATATTATGAGCCTTATCAAATCAATTTCAGGTATCCGTGGCACTATCGGTGGACCCGCGGGCGATGGTCTCAGCCCCATCGACATCGTTAAATTCACCGCCGCTTTTGCCAAATTTATTGCATCAAACACTACCAAAACTTCACGTACTATCGTCGTAGGCCGCGATGCCCGCCTTTCAGGCGCTATGGTCGACCGTCTTGTCACCGGCACACTTATGGGCATGGGATTCGACGTTGTCGACATCGACCTCGCCTCTACTCCCACTACCGAGCTCGCCGTTGTATGGGAAAACGCTTGCGGTGGTCTCATCCTCACTGCTTCGCACAACCCACGCCAGTGGAACGCTCTCAAACTCCTCAACGAAAACGGCGAATTCCTTAGCGACCGTGAAGGAAAAGAAGTGCTACGACTCGCCGAAGACCTTTCTTTCGACTTCGCAGATGTCGACAATCTCGGCAAAGTATACACAAACACAACCTACAACCGCCGACACATCGACGCTGTGCTCGCCCTGCCTCTCGTCGACGTCGACGCTATTCGCAACGCTCACTTCACCGTCGCTGTCGATGCCGTAAACTCTGTGGGCGGTGTCATCATTCCTCAGCTCCTTCGCGCACTGGGCGTTGAAAAAGTTATCGAACTCAACTGCACCCCCACTGGCGACTTCGCACACACTCCCGAACCTATTCCCGAAAACCTCACCGGCATTGCCGACCTCATGGCATCCGGCGTAGCCGACGTGGCATTCGTTGTCGACCCCGACGTCGACCGTCTCGCTATTGTCGACGAAAACGGTAAAATGTTCGGCGAAGAATACACCCTCGTATCAGTTGCCGACTACGTGCTCCAGCACACTCCCGGCAACACCGTAAGCAACCTCAGCTCAAGCCGTGCGCTGCGCGACGTAACCATTGCTCGTGGTGGCCAATACACCGCTGCTGCCGTTGGCGAGGTCAACGTAACCACTAAGATGAAAGAAACAGGCGCTATCATCGGCGGCGAAGGCAATGGCGGCGTTATCTACCCCGAACTTCACTACGGCCGCGATGCTCTCGTTGGCGTTGCCCTGTTCCTGACTCTTCTCGCCAAATCAGGCAAGACTGTAAGCCAACTCCGCGCTACATATCCCCCCTACGAAATCGTTAAAATGAAGCTCGTGCTCGAGCCCTCTACAAACGTCGACGCAATCCTCGCTGCAGTAAAAGAACAGTACAGCAACGAACAGATCACCGACATCGACGGCGTTAAAATCGACTTCGCCGACGGCTGGGTACACCTCCGCAAATCAAACACCGAACCTATCGTTCGCATCTACGCCGAGGCACAAGACGCACAAAAAGCAACAGACCTCGCTACAGCTGTCGCCGACTTCGCAAAAACAATGATGTAATCCCCCCACCACAACCATAAAAAAGGACAGGCCCCCTGTCCTTTTTTTATTGCCATATCCAAAACTCAAGACATGCAAAAACCTCAACGATAGGAGCTTGGCTCGGCCAGAACCGCTAATATTTTTAATACCAACGTATAACCGATACAAGCCACGCCCAGCAACACACCCACTCGTAGGGTCGCGGCACAATGCTGTTTACTTAAGGGTTGATTATTCAAAAGGACAGCAACGATAGGAGCTTGGCTCTCCGAGACAAGCCTCGATTAGGCGTTGGTATTCAAAACGTTAGCGATACTGACCAGGGCTCTAACGAAAGATAAAGTCCTCGGAGAGGACATGTTTGTGGTTAACCCCACGATTCTTCGTGGGGTACAGAGTCGCCCCCCCGGTAAAACAGTCCTCGGCGAGGACGCTG
>LUJM01000094.1 GCA_001689415.1 Bacteroidales bacterium M2
TGTGTACATTTGGAGCGTAAGGTTCAAGTCCCTCCAGCTCCACAAATCTATTTTCAAGAGGCTGCCTAACTGGTTTGGGCAGTCTTTTTTATAGTTTATAGGCTAAAAAATAAGGCTTTCATGCTGACATTCAGGGTCGGTGTGAAAGCCTTTATTATGTCATGGTCTACCCATCTCGGCGCATTGGGGAACTACTCAAAAGGGATGTCTACTCTTTGTGGCTTGCAGACATGATGTGTCCAAACTTCCGTACTATCATAGAATCGATCAATTGGGGAAAACGCTATACTGCAAGTGGTTACCAACAGATGTTCAGCGTTTACAGAGCCTGAAGGTGCGAGGGGTGCCCGCTGTGGGGGCAATGCCACAAATCATAAAACAGACAGATAGATAGGAGTGAACCATACTCTTGACGATTACAAGGTCAGAGCGAGAGAACTTCATACAAACGAGCATGGAATGAAGTATAGGAGCGACCGCCCGTTCGGACATGAAGCAATGTTTGGACAAATCAAGAAATGCGGCAGGTTCTACGACTCTGGCTGAGGGGCTTACCGGGGCAAAATCGACTTCGGACTGAAAGTACTTGCTCATAATCTGGGGAAACTTGCCTAAGCTTGGGCAAAATCCTCATTTTTTGATATATTTTTGTCTTCAGGAACAGCGAAACCGCTTTATACGAACCCTCATTTAAGCTTTTGTTTAAAGCATATCTCGAGAGTGGTAGATGCAGCCTAAATCTTCATATTTTGTGTATAAAATAGATACTGCCTAACTTTGGCTGTTAGACCGTATCTTCGCTGTATCTTATAAACAAACAAAAACACAAAAAACAAATGGCTTCGATAAAAGTAAAGTTCCGTCCCTCGACTGTCGCAGACCACGAGGGGGCAATCTACTATCAGATTATCCACGAAAGGAAAGTTCGACAACTTCTTTCGGACTACAAGGTATTTTCTTCCGAATGGGATGAGTCCCGCTCAATGGTGACTACTACCCAGAAAAGTGAGCGAAAATCCTTCATTCTCTCAATTCGTGAGCGCATACGTTGGGATATGGAGCGGTTGACCAAGATTGACCGTAAACTGGATGCCAACGGTCTGTCATACACTTCCGATGATGTTATCGACGAGTTTAACCGATACGCGGATGAATATTCACTGTTCAACTACATGGAGAGTATCATCGCAAAACTGAAACAGAACGGCAAGGTGAGGACTTCAGAGACCTACAAATCAACTCTCAACAGTTTCAAAAAGTTTCGTCAGGACGAAGATATAATGCTCGATTGCCTGACCTCCGAGATAATGGAAGCATACGAGGCGTGGCACCACAAACGCGGCATTGCACTCAACACCATGTCATTCTACATACGAATACTCCGTGCGGTCTATAACCGTGCGGTCGAAGATGATATCATCGAGAACCGCAACCCGTTCCGTAAGGTCTATACCGGGGTTGACAAAACTGTGAAACGAGCCTTGCCGTTGTCTGTCATCAAGAAAATAAAGGCATTGGATTTATCCCTGACTCCGGCACTCGACTATGCCCACGATATGTTTCTTATGAGTTTTTATCTCAGGGGGATGAGTTTCATCGATATGGCATTTCTGAAAAAGACAGACCTCAAAAATGGGTACGTCACATACCGCCGTCGCAAGACCGGTCAGCAACTAATCATCGAATGGACTAAGGAAATGCAGGTGATACTCAACAAATATCCCGAGAACGAAAGCGACTACCTGTTGCCCATCATCCGCAATCCCGGAACCAACGAGCGATGCACCTACCGCAACGTAGGCTACAACATCAACTATAATCTGAAAACCATAGCCGGAATGGTCGGTGTTACAATTCCGTTGACCCTCTACGTCGCTCGTCACAGCTGGGCCTCTGCTGCCAAAGCTAAGGGCATCCCACTATCCGTAATCAGCGAAGGCATGGGCCACGACAGCGAGACCACCACGCAAATCTACCTTGCCAGCCTCGACACCTCAGTCGTTGACAAAGCCAACAGCCTCATCCTCAAAAGCCTCAAATAGACCTCCTCAACACATATACCCTCATAAAAACACTATCGACGTTGTCGCAATTCTTTGAATTCTCCATATCCGAAGTCATAAATTCTTAGTAATTTTATAGTGCAAAATTTTGGACAACAGTCTGAATTTTAGCGCTATAAAATTTGCACATCTCGTAAAAAATTAGTATCTTTATAGTTGAAAATCAATAATATAGATACTGAAATTATGCTGAACGAAATCTTTATGACAGTACCGGATCATCGAGTTACGGGTCGTTGCACATACGCACTTTCCGACCTTCTGACAATCGCCTTGCTGACCTATATCTGCGGCGGCGAGGATTATGTGGACATGAGCGAGTTTGCCTATTACAGGGCGCGTGATTTCGGTCTTCTTGCAGATCGGCCAGACCGCAGCCCCTCACCTGACACTTTCGAGCGACTGATGAGCGCCGTAAATCCCGATGAGATTGAGAGGTGTCTGGTAGAACATGGCAGGAAGTTCCTTGACACGCTCGCTGAGAAGCAAGTTGTCATAGATGGCAAAAAGCTAAGGGGCACCTCTCCCCGGTCGGGCGGTACAAAGGGAGATTATATCATGAACGCCTATGTCAGTGAGAATCATATCGTAGTGGGGCAGCAACGTCTCAAAGACAAGGAAAATGAGATAGTTGCCATACCGCAGCTAATCGATAAACTGGATGTCGAAGGCGCTATAATCTCAATAGACGCCATTGGGACTCAAGTAAATATCGCTCATGACATCCTTAACAAAAGAGCCCATTACTTTCTTGCCGTCAAAGATAATCAGGGCGCTCTAAATGAACAGATAACCGAAGCATTCCGCTATCACAAGCCTATTGACTCGGCTTCGCAGATGGATGCCGGTCATGGTCGTATAGAAACTCGTGATTGCCGTATTCTCAATGCAGATACTATCGAAGACAAAGAAGTCTTGGCTCGTTGGCCCGGTCTGAAAACCTTGATTGAGGTCACTTCAACGGTTGATTACGGAGACCATACGGCAACTGCCGTCAGACGCTACATCAGCGACGAAGATTATCCTAAGGCTGCGTACTTCAATATGTTGGCCCGCGGACACTGGTCAATCGAGAATCAACTGCATTGGAATCTTGATGTGGCCTTCCTTGAGGATGCATGCAGGGCGAGAAAAGGCTATGCCGCGCTAAACCTATCTACAATCATAAAATTGGCTATGCAGATAATTAAAGAGCATGTGGATAAAAGCAGTCTGAAGAAAAGACGCTTCAAAGCCAGCCTTTCCAATGACTATCTGATTGACATGTTGCTTAAGGCTAATTTCTGATGCGGTTGCCCTGGTCCGCAAGTTCTCTCACTTGTCAACTGCAAATTTAATAAATATCTTTAATATATCGGTATACAAGGAGGACTCTTAAACCCTTTTCACGGCTCTTTCATTTAAGATTGACTTG
>LUJM01000095.1 GCA_001689415.1 Bacteroidales bacterium M2
AATGGCAATATATTTCACCACTAATGATGGTTGCATCGCCATGTTGATCGATGTGTCAAGTAGCATCAGCATAACCAGGCCAAATATAATCGCGCTCGATATGCCAAGACCCAGAGAGCCGGAATTTGGCAAAAGGCACATCACGATGATAGCAACTGCCGCACCAAGCAATAAGTACGGTAAACGACGGCCAAGACGAGTCCATGTCCGGTCGCTCGCGCTTCCTACGATAGGCTGCACTATCAGTCCCATCAACGGCGGTAGAATCCAGAAATAACTGAGGTCATGAGGGTCGGCGCCGATAGTCGAGAATATTCGACTTACCTGTGAGCTTTGCAAAGCATAGGCAATCTGTACGCCAAAGAAACCAAAACTAAGGTTCCATAATTTCCAAAAGCTTAAATCTCTTTGTGCTTTCATGTCAGATAAATAGGTATATATGATATAATCTTATTTCAATTTATACAACCCGGCTCCTGAGCCAGCCAATTTCGATATGCCACAATGACGGATCGGGAGTCTCGAGTATCATCGGAATGCCGTCGAGCCGTTGATCGGCCATGAGCATTGCAAAAAAATCACTACCGATAGTACCTTGTCCTATCGGGGCATGGCGGTCGATACGCGACCCGGCTGGGCGCATGGCATCGTTGATATGCATACCTCGCAGATAGCCGAGCCCGACTATGTTGTCGAATCGAGCCCATACATCGTCATACCCCTCGGCAGTCGACATATCGTAACCGGCAGCCGAAGCATGGCACGTATCTATACATACTCCTACACGGCTTTTGTCTTCGACTCCATCGATAATCTCTGCAAGATGCTCAAAATCATAACCGATATTCGAGCCTTGACCGGCTGTGTTTTCTATTACCGCCGTCACACCCTCGCTTCGTTCGAGAGCATAGTTGATACTCTGAGCTGCCAGCTTTGTGGCATCACTTTCGCTCATTTCCTTCATCGTAGCCCCGGGATGAAAATTGAGCATCGTCAATCCGAGCCGACGACAACGCGACATTTGATCGGCAAGCGAAACTCGCGACAGCTTTAGTTTTCGAGAATCAGGAGAACACAGATTGAGCAGCAACGATGCATGAGGCAAAATCATCGACGAATCAAAACCATGAGCCAAACATGATTCTTTAAACGCCTCGATATCGGCCTCTCCATATGCCGGCGAGCTCCAGCGCCTGGCATCAACCGGGCAAAAGGAAAACGCCGTCGCGCCCAGTTGGGTGGCAAGCAGGGGGATAGACGCAATATTATCGTCTACTTCAATATGTGCTCCAATATATTTCATTTACGCATTCATTGTCTTTCAGACGCACAAATTTATATATTTTTTTTGACATAACATGCATTTACACTTCTAAACTTTGCCATGCTAAGAACGATTATCACTAAATTTGCATATGGATTTATTCAATGCGATAAAACAGCGTCGTTCGGTAAGGACTTTCAACGGCCAAGTTCCCTCTCAGGATATACTACAATGCCTTGAGACCACAATAGAATCTGTTCGTAACACCGGCTACAGATTAGAAACCCTGTATACCCGCCTGTCGGAAAACATAGGCTCTTACGGCATAATCAAGAATGCCCCGGCTTGGCTCGTACTTATCACTGACGGTCGGCCCGGTTCGATTTTGCGTTGCGCTATGGAAGCCGAAAAGATAGTGCTGCAACTCACCGGCCAAGGCATCGGCACCTGCTGGATTGGCGGCACTTTTAGCAACAAGGACGTAGCTTCTAAATTAAGTATAGGTGCTAACGAAAAGATAGCAGCAGTCATTCCGTTCGGCATCGCTGCCGACAAACCTCGACTTATCGAAAAACTGCAATCGAGCCTCATCCATTCCAAAACCCGCAAGCCATTCAGCACTCTATTCAAGGTCGATGACAACGCACCCGAAGTGGTCAGCAAGGTCCTCGAAGCAGTGAGGCTCGCCCCTTCGGCTGTCAATGCCCAGCCATGGCGCATTGAGGTCGATGCGTCGGGCTGCGCAGTATTTCATTCCAATACCGATAATAAATACACCATGCTTGACATGGGTATAGCCTTGGCCCATTTCGCACTCGCAGCACATGAACTCAGCTTCACCGGCAAACTCCTAATACCCGACAATCCCACCCCCGCGCACATCGCTGATTGGGTTGCAAGCTGACCACGGCTCTTGTACCCGATATCGGCAAGAATCTATCAAAAGTCCCGAACTTAATAGAGGAAGACACCGCTCCCCCATGGCTGAATTCGCCAAAATAACATTGTCTTCGAGAATTCAAGTCAATCTTAAATGATTTAGTTTAGTTCTTGTCCGCTTCAGGGCACCACACGGACGCAAAACTAATTAATCAGGTTATATCCAAAAGACTTTATTCTGTCCATTATTGATTTTATATTCTTAAGAACTGCTTGAGAATCAGGAATAGATTTATAGGCAAGACTTGACAGTTCATAATTATATACCTGCGAAAGCCTGCTGTCCCAAATTCTGTCTATAGAATTGAAAAGCGGTGAATCACATAGTGGACGCTGGTTCCAGCCTTCAGGCTGACTGAACAAATCCCTATCGTGTTGAAGCAGAGATTCTAAATCCTTGACAAATTCCTCGGAATAGAAGTATTCATGGCATTCCTCATCCTCCATTAGAAAATACAAGTCATAAAAATGACGAATCTTTTTTGTCAGTTCCTCCTCATAATCCGAAGCCAAGGAGAATCTTATCAAAGACACGATTTTTTCAGTGGCAGTCCTTCTTTTGTCAAGTACTTTTATACAGAAAGGATCAATTCCATATTGACCGATGATGTCGACATTACCTGTCGCCCTCAAAAACATCCCAATAAAGTTGTCAATTGTACATTCGTTGTACGGATATGGATTGGAGAAAGTATTAATCTCCACCATTATCTGACCTAATTTTATTGATGTGTCAATTAATGGATCTTCAAGTTCGGATATCCTGTCATATCCATATATGGCTTTATGATAACTCGAACCTTTGCTTGTCACTCCGGGAACAGAAATCTCTTCAAGACCGTATGTCATTGCTTTTGCCAGCCTCTTGATCAACATCTTCTTTTGATTCCCATTCAGTGAAGCGGCATCTATTATTGCCACATCTATATCTTCAGAAAACCTGGCCCCTATGTTGTGTGCCTTTGAAAGACTCGTGCCACCCTTAAAAATAGCGCGGTTGCCATCGTCTGCAGCGACAAGCATTTTAAGTGATCGGGTAATCCAATAATCCTTTTCTACAAATATAGGCTTTATGTCCAGATATTGAGCCGTGGCAAGCACGGCATCCGCAAACAGTTTCTTATCTTCATGCAGGTTCATAAATTCTCCAGTTCTTTTTGGTTGGCAATATATCCTCAGATATAGGGAGGCGATACTTTGATATTCCGGTCAGCGATTCCTTCAACAGTTTCAATGATTCTTTTGACATCCCTGTCAGTTCCAGAATGGAACCAAGCAAGGCCTTAACAAAAGGCGTGTACTTTATCGCCAGATCCATTATCTGCTTTCTTTGTTTTTCGGTTAAATCCTTAATGACAAATATGAGCCGTTTGCAGGCTTCATTAGCGGTAGTACCCGGAATGTCTTTTATATATTTTAGGCAGTCAAGCAACTTCAGAAGTTCTATATTGTCTTCGTTTATCTCATTTGGTTGATATACAAATGAGATTTTATAAGGCCCTCTTTGTATTGGCCTCCTATAATAGTTTGTACCTATCAGAATGTCGGATGAAATCTGAGTCGTCAATGAGTATTGAGAGAAAGCGCTCCCACCTGTCATGTATCCTATAACACGGCCATTCTTTACCAGGTATTCTTTAGCTATCTGGGAAGGAGACGGTGCAAGCTCCCCAAAAATTGTTTTTCGGGGCTTATAGTATTTCCCATTGGACAGTTTGGAAATCTCACCACGTTCGGCCATACGCTGCAATGCCCTTGCAGCAGCTTCCCGCTGTTCAACATCACAGTCGAGATCTGACAACACAAAAACAAAGTCATCGGGAAATTCCAGTATTTCTTTCTTGATTTTCTTCGCTATCGTCATTATGTGCTCATTTAGACTGCAAAGATAACAAAATGTCGGGAATTATTCGTAAAAAAACCGACAAATATTTGTTCGCCCCCTAATTAATCGCTGACTTTGCACTCAAATTAAGAGGTCTTTAATAAGACAAGTAATTGTTCCGAGTGTTGCGAAAGTTGTTCCAAATAACTAATTTTGCACTTTAGAAAAAAGAAAACACACTATACTATGAGTAAAATTATACTTACCGGAGACCGTCCGACAGGGCGTCTGCATCTGGGCCATTTCGTTGGTTCGCTCAAACGTCGTGTCGAACTTCAGAATTCAGGCGAATTTGACAAAATCTTCATTATGATTGCCGATGCGCAGGCTTTGACCGACAATGCCGACAATCCCGAAAAGGTACGTCAGAACATTATCGAGGTCGCGCTCGACTATCTCTCGGTAGGTCTCGACCCGTCGAAAAGTACTATTTTCATCCAATCGCAAGTACCCGAACTTTGCGAATTGGCTTTCTATTACATGAACCTCGTCACCGTGTCGCGCATCCAACGCAACCCTACCGTTAAGACCGAAATCAAGATGCGCAACTTCGAGGCAAATATCCCTGTCGGATTCTTCACCTATCCTATCAGCCAGGCCAGCGACATCACCGCATTTAATGCCACAACAGTACCGGTCGGCGAGGATCAGGAACCGATGATCGAACAAGCCCGCGAGATTGTGCGCCGTTTCAACAACATCTACGGCGAAACACTCACCGAACCCGAAATAATGCTGCCCACAAATTCGGCATGTCTTCGCCTGCCGGGTACCGACGGCAAAGCCAAGATGAGTAAATCGCTCGGCAACTGCATATATCTTTCCGACACCACCAAGGAAGTGAAGAAGAAAGTCAACAGCATGTACACCGATCCTCTGCACCTCAACATTGAAGACCCCGGCCACCTCGAAGGTAACTGCCCCTTTATATATCTCGATGCTTTTGCCGACGACGAGCACGTGCGCCGCTACTTGCCCGAATACGACAGCCTGCAGGCTCTCAAAGACCACTATACCCGCGGTGGCGTTGGTGACGGCACTGTAAAGAAACTGCTCTTCAATGTACTCGAAGAGTTACTTGCCCCGATTCGTGAGCGTCGCAAACAGTACGAGCAGAATATACCCGCCGTATACGAAATGCTGCGCAAAGGCAGTGAAGAAGCTCAGGTAGTTGCCGCTGAGACCTTGAAAAAGGTTCGCCACGCTATGCGTATCGATTACTTCGACGACCCGGCTCTGATCAACAAGAAGTACGAACCCCAACGTTGATTGTTGCGTACACAATAGACGGCATTTTTCTGCGTTATTACTATGTAATTTAAGTTTAGCAAGTTATAAACTGCAAAACCATAGTTACGTAATAACGGCCTATATAATGAAACTTCGCCTACTCATATATTTATTTTTAACAGCATGTGCTGCCGTCGGCGTCCTTGCCCAGAACGGCAGCACGGCTTATAACTTCCTCAACGTCACATCGTCGGCCAAAATCTACGGTCTCGGTGGCATCAATATCAGCCTTGTCGACGACGATATATCCACAGTCGACCAAAACCCGGCGCTATTAGGTGCAGAAATGAGCAATATGCTGGGGATGAACTACATGCACTATATCGGTGGCTCAAGCTTCGCAGGTGCAAGGTATGCGCACAGTGCGGGCGAACGAGGTAGCTGGTCGGCTGCGATACAGTATTTCGGATACGGCTCTATGAAAGAGACAACCGAAGACGGCAGCATAATCGGCTCATTCTCGCCTAAAGACTTATCGTTCAGCGGCATGTATTCACACGACATCACCGATATGTTGCGAGGTGGTATTGCGGTCAAAGGCCTATACAGCTCGTATGCCGAATTCTCGGCTTTCGCCCTTGCCACAGACCTTGGCGTAAACTATTACGATGCCGACCGCGACCTTTCGCTTTCGCTCGTTGTGGCAAACCTCGGCGGTCAGGTGAAGCGATTCACAGAGAGCTACGACAGATTGCCCGTTGATGTGCGAATCGGTTGGTCTCAGTCGTTCGGCAACTTCCCAATCCGCTTTTCTATTACGGCGTGGAATCTCACCAAATGGCATCTGCCGTTTACTGATGCCGGCGACGGTGCCGCCACTTCCCAGCCTGAGGTAAAAGATAAATTCATGTCTAATCTATTTAGGCATCTTGTGTTTGGCGTTGACCTTATTTCGAGTCCGAACTACTACATTTCGCTCGGATACAACTACAAGACTCGCACCGACATGAGCACCTACAACCGTAGCTTTTTGTCAGGTTTTTCGCTTGGCGGGGGCATTAAAGTAAAGAGCTTTGGTGTTTCGCTCGCTCTTGCACAACCGCACACCGGTGCTACAACATTTATGTTCAATCTGTCGTATAACTTCAGCGACTTAATACAATAATGGAAAAACAACCAATCATAATAGCAATCGACGGATTTTCATCGTCGGGCAAAAGCACAATGGCACGCCGTCTGGCATCGGCAATCGGCTACAGATATATCGATTCCGGCGCAATGTACCGCGCGGTGGCACTGTTTGCATTAGAGGCAGGGATGATCGGCCAGGACGGCACTCCCGATATCGAAGCAATCGAGGCTGCCCTACCCTATATCAAAATAGATTTCGAGCCACTGGCCGACGGCACACAGCATACAATCCTCAACGGTGTCGACGTAGAAAGTGAAATCAGGCGCCTGCGTGTCTCTAACGCCGTTTCTCCGGTAGCTGCCATTCCGGCAGTTCGCCATGCTTTGGTTGCAATGCAAAAGGAAATGGGCAAAACCAAAGGCATAGTAATGGACGGTCGCGATATAGGAACCGTTGTATTCCCTGAGGCCGAACTCAAAATATACGTCGATGCTTCGGCCGAAACCCGAGCACAGCGTCGATTCAAAGAAATGATAGAAAAAGGTGCTGCCGTGACTTTCGAGGAAGTCCTCGCCAATGTCGTTCACCGCGACCATATCGACACTACCCGCGAAGAAAGCCCGCTCCGTCGTGCCGACGACGCTATCGCAATCGACAACTCCAACATGACGCTTGACGAACAAGACGCTTGGCTTCTTGAACAATTCAAACGCGTTACCTGCCAATAACATGACCACACGAGATCAAAAAGCGACTGTCGAAATAGATAGTGAATCGGGATTCTGCTTTGGCGTTGTCACCGCCATACGGAAGGCCGAAGAAGAACTTGCCAAAGGTTCGCCGCTATATTGTCTTGGTGATATCGTTCACAACTCTGCCGAAGTCGAACGCCTTTGCCGTAAAGGTCTCGAAACCATTACCCACAGCCAGCTCGAAAACCTCAACGGTGTCAAGGTATTGCTTCGTGCGCATGGCGAACCACCGTCGACATACCGCACTGCGAAAAAAATGGGTATCGAGATTATCGATGCCACATGCCCTGTAGTGCTCAAACTGCAACAACGTATCAAGGCAAAGTATGACGCTCAAGGCTCGAGCACGCAGATTGTTATTTATGGCAAAAACGGCCATGCCGAAGTCAACGGACTCGTTGGCCAGACCGAGGGCAACGCAATTGTAATCGAGGACATTTCGGGGCTCGACAAAATAGATTTCACACGCGACATCGCCCTCTACTCGCAGACCACAAAATCGCTCGAAGGCTTTCGCGAGATTATCGACGAAATAAAACTGCGCCTTGCACCGGGAGTTCATTTTGAATATTACGACACAATTTGCCGTCAGGTAGCCAACCGCGTAGGGCATCTGTGTGAGTTTGCTGCCGGCAAAGATGTGATACTCTTTGTTGCCGGAGCCAAGAGCAGCAACGGCAAGATTCTTTACCAGCAATGCCAACAGGTAAATCCTCACACATACCTTGTGGCAGACCCGTCGCAGATCGATGCCTCATGGCTCGACGGAGCTGCTTCTATCGGCATTTGCGGGGCCACTTCGACTCCAAGGTGGCTTATGGAAGATGTTGCACAGAAAGCAAGACAAATTATCGATGGATAGTTTTATCGCCATTGACATTGAGACAGCCAACAGAGAGCGCACAAGCATATGTTCGATTGGGGCTGTAAAGGTCAAAGACGGCATTATTGTCGACTCTCGATACTCTCTTATCTGCCCGGAACCCGAGTGGTATTCACGCTATAACACCGCAGTACACGGCATAAGCGAAGAAGATACATGGGACGCTCCCAATTTCAGCGCAGTATGGACCGAGTGGCAAGATTGGTTTGAAAACCTGCCTTTTGTAGCGCACAATGCCCAATTTGATTCGGGTTGCATCCGTGCAGCCTGCAGGATGTATGGCCTTATAGAGCCCGACGACTTTCTTTGCACACTCAAAGCAGCAAGGAAATCTGTTCCTCGCGGCATGTGCCCGTCGAAATCACTTGATATGCTATGCGAATTCTTCGGCATACCCCTCGATAATCATCACAACGCCCTTGCCGACGCCGAGGCATGCGCAAAACTTGCTATAATATTATTATGAAATACAGCTTTTTAGTTGCGATATGCCTGACCGCTTGCGCTTGCAGCGACTCAACCCCGGATGCCAACGATGCTGAACTTGAGGCCGCAGCCGAAGCCGGTCGCAACATGGGCGAACGGGCTGCAGCTTTACCCGAAAACTCAATGGAACAGCAATCTGCGATTCTCGAGATTCGCGCACGCGAAAGCGCTATACGCAATGCCGGTTACCCGTCATGTGCCGATACTTTCGCTGTCGAAGCTGCCAAAAAGCTCGGTTTGAACTGACACCCTTTGTTGTTCGAGGGCGAGCAGATAACGCTTTGCATCAATACCGCCGTCATAACCAGTCAACGAACCGTTCGACCCTATCACACGGTGACATGGGCAGATAACCGATATAGGATTCTTGCCTATCGCATTTGCCACAGCCCTTACCGAATTAGGCCGCCCTATGGCTTGTGCTATTTCTTTATAACTTACGGTTGCGCCATACGGTATTTCAGACAATTGTTTCCACACCGTTTTTTCGAAATCCGTACCATAAAATTCCGTTTCGACAGAAAACTCAGTCAATTCGCCGTTGAAATACATCCTGAGTTCGGTAATCGCTTTATCGATTATTTCCGACTCGCAGCTATTGCCAACTTCAAAACCGCGGTGCATACGATGCTTGCTATTAGCCCATTCGCATAGGCATAAGCAATCATCAGCAGCCCCGATTCGCAGCACACCGCAAGGACTTTCGAACTCTTTTACAGCAGATAGTTTCATATGAAAAAAAGCAAGGAGGAATGTAGCCGGGCGTTACATTTCTCCTTGCCTTATAGTATATTATTATCAATCAATCGAAGGTTGGTCAGACGAAGATATGACCTGTGTCACAATCTTCTGCTGCTCGGTATCGAACCCGACGATAATCTCGTCGCCCTGCCCTACTTTTTGAGCAAGCAGCAACTCGGCGAGCTCGTCTTCAAGATACTTCTGAATAGCACGCTTGAGCGGACGCGCACCAAACTGCACATCGCAGCCCTTGGAAGCAATGAAATTCTTAGCCTCGTCGCTCAGAGTTACTGTATATCCGAGAGCGCCAAGTCGTTTGTAGAAACCGGCAAGCTCGATATCGATAATCTTGAATATTGCATCGCGATCAAGAGTCTCGAAGATTATCACATCGTCGATACGGTTGAGGAATTCGGGCGAGAAAGCCTTATTAAGAGCCTTGGTCAGCACACCGTGGCTATATTCCCTATCGACTTCGCGAGTATTGAAACCGACACCGCTTCCAAACTCCTTGAGTTGACGTGTACCGATATTCGATGTCATAATTATAATCGTATTCTTGAAGTCGATACGACGGCCAAGGCTGTCGGTCAAACGGCCTTCATCCATAACCTGTAGCAAAAGGTTGAATACATCGGGGTGTGCCTTTTCAATTTCATCGAGAAGGACAACCGAGTACGGATGCCTGCGCACACGCTCGGTGAGCTGGCCGCCCTCTTCATAACCTACATATCCCGGAGGCGCACCGATAAGGCGCGACACGCTGAATTTCTCCATATACTCACTCATGTCGATGCGTATCAACGTATCGGCACTGTCGAAGAGATATTCAGCCAACTTCTTGGCAAGATGTGTTTTACCCACACCTGTCGGGCCGAGGAACATAAATGTGCCAATGGGTTTGTTGGGGTCTTTAAGACCAAGGCGGTTGCGCTGTATAGCCTTCACAATCTTGGCAATAGCCTCGTCCTGGCCAATGATTGCACGTTTGAGGGTCGGGCCCATTTCGAGAAGTCGCAAGCCCTCGGCCTGAGCAATACGCTGCACAGGAACACCTGTCATCATTGCAACGACCTCTGCCACCTTGTCGGCATCTACAGTCTCGCGATTTGCCTTGAGCTGTTCGTCCCATTCCTTACGAGCCTTATCGAGGTCCGAAGAAATTTCGGCTGCCTCGTCGCGCAACTTTGTGGCGGCAGCAAAATCATGGCGCTGGGCAGCAGCAACTTTCTGAGCGTTCACATCAGCAAGTTTGGCCTCAAGAGCCTCTACAGCCTCAGGCACCTGTATATGTGTCACCTTTACTCGCGAACCGGCTTCGTCGAGGGCGTCGATAGCCTTGTCGGGGAAATTACGGTCGGAGACGTAGCGGTCGGTAAGTTTAACGCATGCATCGAGGGCGTCGTCGGTATAGGTAACGCCGTGGTGGTCCTCGTACTTGCCTTTGATATTATTCAGAATAGTAAGGGTTTCCTCGGGGGTAGTCGGCTCTACCATAACCTTTTGGAAACGACGCTCGAGCGCACCGTCCTTCTCAATATTTACACGATACTCGTCGAGTGTAGTTGCGCCGATGCACTGAATCTCGCCACGGGCAAGGGCGGGTTTGAGCATGTTGGCTGCGTCCATAGAGCCCTGGGCATTACCGGCACCGACGATAGTGTGGATTTCGTCGATGAAAAGGATGATGTCCGGATTCTTGGCAAGCTCGTTGAGAATAGCCTTGATGCGCTCCTCGAATTCACCTCGATACTTCGTACCGGCTACAATCGAGGCCATATCCAGCGATATCACGCGCTTATTATATAGTATGCGCGATACCTTGCGCTGGGTAATGCGCAGGGCAAGACCCTCTACAATCGCCGACTTACCCACACCGGGTTCGCCGATGAGGACGGGATTGTTCTTTTTGCGACGGCTTAAGATTTGTGCAAGACGCTCGATTTCTATTTCACGGCCTACGACAGGGTCGAGAGTACCCTCCTCTGCCGCACGTGTCATGTCATGTCCGAATTTGTCGAGCATCGGAGTGTCATTACGTCCGGGTCGGCGGAACTTATTCTGCGCACCGGCCTTCACTCGTTCGGGATTGTCAG
Organism: Bacteroidales bacterium M2; assembly: GCA_001689415.1. Classification (GTDB taxonomy): domain Bacteria; phylum Bacteroidota; class Bacteroidia; order Bacteroidales; family Muribaculaceae; genus CAG-873. The sequence continues at coordinate 11,409 of LUJM01000095.1, forward strand.
CTCCCTCGTTATCATTTTCAGGAGTCTCGCTTTCCTCGCTGCGCTCGGCGACCGGAGTCTCGCCTTCGGGTTGTAGCTCTGCTTTAAGCTGTCGGGCGATGCTGTCGTAGTCGATACCGGCATTTATATACGGGGCAATCAACTCCATATTACGCACATCCTTATTGTGTAACAAGGACAGCAGCAAGTGCTCAACATCAACGAGTTGCGACTTCATATATCGAGCTTCGATAATGGCAAGCTTGATGATAAGCGTAACCGTGCGGTTGAAGAAGTCGGGTTCTTTACCTTCAGAAGCCGAGGGCTCATAAAGGGCAAGGTCGAGCTCGGAACGCAAGTCGGCGAGGCGAGAAGCCCCGACGACAGCCTCCATAAGCTCAGCCGAACGAGTGTCGTTCTGGCTCAGCTCCAACAACAAGTGTGCCGGCATAATTGCGGCATTGTTGTGGTTGGTGCATGTCTGGCGCAGCTTGTCTATCATAGCCTGCGCCGCAGGGGTGTATTTCTGACTGTTTTCCATATTCAAATAATAAAAACCGAACGAGTACACCCAAAGGGTGCATCCGTACGCCAACCCGTTGACAAAACAGGGTCTTATATCTTAACGGCAATAACCATGCCAAATTGTGACTTTGATACCTAATAGTGGTATTTTTCGGAACACATGGCAAATTTACAATTTTTTGTCTGTCCTACCGAATAAAGTTGCTTATAAATCAAAAAAATTTCGTACCTTTGTATGAAATTTTGCCCTGAGAGCGCCGCACAAGACCAATGTCTGTACGACGGTTATCAATAAGGGCTTTGTCACACATCCTATAATATAGCATGTTGGAAGAAGATCGCATCTTTAAGATTAATATTGAAAATGAGATGAAGACGGCCTACATCGACTACTCAATGTCGGTGATAGTGTCGAGAGCCCTGCCAGACGTACGCGACGGCATGAAACCCGTTCATCGCCGAGTACTGTATGGTATGAACGAAATGGGCAATGCAAGTAATAAACCCCACAAGAAATCAGCCAAATGCGTCGGCGAAGTCATGGGTAACTACCACCCCCACGGCGACTCGTCGATTTATGGTACTGTAGTACGTATGGCCCAGTGGTGGTCGCTCCGCCACACCCTTATCGACGGCCACGGCAACTTCGGCTCTATCGACGGTGACGGCCCTGCGGCTATGCGTTATACCGAGGTGCGCCTCGCACAGCTTGGCGAAGAGATGCTTCGCGATATCGATGAAGATACCGTAGATTTCCAGCCCAACTACGACAACACACGTAAAGAACCCCTGGTACTCCCTACCAGATTCCCCAATATCCTTGTCAACGGTGCTTCGGGTATCGCTGTAGGTATGGCAACCAATATGCCCACCCACAACCTCACCGAAAGTATCAACGCATGTATCGCCCTGATTGACAATCCTGAAATGGAAATCAGCGAGCTGATGCATTTCATTCCCGCGCCCGACTTCCCCACCGGCGGCATCATCTACGGCTACGACGGCGTACGCGAAGCTTATGAGACCGGCCGCGGACGTATCGTAATCCGCGCCAAAGCTGAAATCGAACAGAAAGCCGAGCACGAGCTGATCGTTGTTACCGAAATACCCTACGGCGTAAACCGCGCCGAGATGATCAAGAGCATCGCCGAGCTTGTTGTAGACAAAAAAATCGAAGGTATCGCCAACATCAACGACGAATCCGACCGCGATGGTATGCGCATCGTTATCACCCTGCGCTCGGATGCCAACGCCAAGGTGGTACTGAACAAGCTCTACAAGCTTACAGCTATGCAGTCATCGTTCAGCGTAAACAACGTTGCACTGGTACACGGCCGCCCCAAAACCCTCAACCTCAAAGAAATCTGTCAGGCATTCAACGACCACCGTCGCGAAGTTGTGACCCGCAGGACAGAATTCCTCCTGCGTAAGGCCAAAGATCGTGCGCACATCCTTGAAGGTCTGATGATTGCCGTTCAGAATATCGACGAGGTAATCCAGATAATCAAGACATCGCAAACCACCGAGCAGGCCCGCACACGACTTTCGGAGCGCTTCGGCCTCACCGAGCCTCAGACCCAGGCAATCGTAGACATGCGTCTGCGTGCGCTCACCGGCCTCGCCGTTGAAGACCTGCAGAACGAAATCGACGCAATACACGCCCGTATAAAAGAACTCGAGCTAATTCTCAGCGACGAAAGCGTTCTCAAAGAACTCATCAAGAGCGAGCTCAAGGAAATTGCAGATAAATACGGCAACGAACGCCGCACACAGATTGAATATACCGCAGGTGAATTTGACGCCGCCGACTTCTACGCCGACGACGACATGATTATCACGATTTCGCACATGGGCTATATCAAGCGTACACCGCTTGCCGAGTTCCGTGCGCAGAACCGTGGCACCATGGGTTCGCGAGGCACAACCACCCGCGACCAGGACTTTGTAGAGCATGTATATATGGCTTCGATGCACAACTATATGCTCTTCTTTACCGACAAGGGCCTCGTGTACAAAATGCGAGTATACGAACTCCCCGAAGGCGGCAAAAACAGCAAGGGCCGAGCACTGCAGAACCTGCTTTCAATCGAACCGGGCGACCATGTGCGCACATTCATCCGCTGCCAGCAGCTCGATGACCCCGAATATACATCAAGCCACTACCTGGTATTCGGTACTCGCAACGGCGTGATCAAGAAGACCCAGCTGAGCGAATATGCCCGCGTGCTTGCCAAGGGCAAGAAGGCAATCGTACTTCGTCCCGGCGACACATTGATCGGTGTAGAACTTACCGACGGCAACAGCGAAATATTAATGGCAAACCGTCATGGCCGCGCCGTACGTTTCAGCGAATCAGAACTTCGTTGTATGGGACGTGTAAGCTCGGGTGTACGCGGCATGCGTATCGACGAAAACGAGGACGATGCAGTTATCGGCATGGTTTCAGTATCAGAAACAACCGAAAACACAATCTTAGTACTGTCGGAGAACGGCTATGGCAAACGCTCGCTCGTAGACAGCTACCGCAAGACAAGCCGTGGCACCAAGGGTGTAAAGACCTTAAACGTCACCGACAAGACCGGCGAACTTGTAGCCTTCGAAAGTGTTAATGATGATAACGACCTGGTTATTGTCAACCGTTCAGGCGTAATCCTGCGTATCCACGTGGCCGACATCCGTGTCATGGGACGATACACCCAGGGCGTGCGCATCATCAACCTCACCAAGCGCAACGACGCCATAGCCTCGGTATGTTGTGTAGAAGCAGACCCCGAAGAAGAGGTTATGCAGATCGCACCTGATGCCGAAGAGCTACCCGAACTCGATGTTACCGAAGAAACTGAAGTAACAGAAGAAATCGAAGAAGAGGAAGACAACACCGAAGTCAACGGCGAAGAATAAACAAAGTAGAGCCCGGTCTGTAAATCCAGACCGGGCAACACAATAGAGACTCTAACTTAAATCACAATGATATCGATTATGAAACGTATCACCTTAATGGCACTTGCCCTTGGCATCGCAGCATGCGCGACTGCCCAGCAGAATGTCGTGAAAGACGCTCAACGCGCCGTGAAAGAGGGTAAAAACCTCAACGAAGTCATAAACATCCTCACCCCGGCTCTTTCGAACCCCGAAACTGCCGGCAGCTCTGACACATGGATGATTCCCGGTAAAGCTGCTTACGACCGCTTCGACAAGCTGATCGCCAACAAACAGCTGCACATGTTCAAGAACGCACAGGATACCATCAATCAGAACATGCTCCTCGTACCCGCCTACGAGTACTACATGAAAGCCCTTGCAGTCGACACCGTAATCGACAAAAAAGGCAAGCCCAAAGCTAAGAACAGCAAGAAGATTCTTGATACATTCGTAGGTCACTTTAACGACTACTATACAGCCGGTGCAGAACTCTATAACTACCAGAAATATGATGATGCATACAAGGCTTTCGACATCATGATTAAAATGGCGCAAATGCCCCAGCTCAAAAAAGACCTGGCAAAGAACCCCATGGCACAGGACTCAATCCTTTGCGGTGTAGCATTCAACCAGGGTCTTGCAGCATGGCAGGTAGAGCGTCTCGACGATGCTATCAGCTCTTTCCTCAAGGCTATCGAGCTCGGCTACGACAAGAAATCTGTATTCGACTACGGTATGTCGGTAGCCCAGGCCGCAGGTAAGAACGATACCCTCTTCATATTTGCTCAGAAAGCACTTCCTATCTACGGCAAAGAAGACAGCCAGTACATCCGTCAGATTATCAACCACTACATCACTGCTAAAGAATTCGACAAAGCCTTCCAGGCAATCAACACTGCAATCGAGCAGGATCCCACCAACTCGCAGTTCTATGTAGTAAAAGGTATCATCAGCGAGTACAGCGGTGACTTCGATGCTGCAACCGAGTCTTACAAAAAAGCTTTCGCAATCAATCAGGAAGACGGCGATGCCGCCTACAACTACGGCCGTTCGCTCTACGAAAAAGCTTCACGTCTTAGCGACGCAGCACCTACAACCCAGGCAGAATATGCAGTATACCTCAATGAGAAAATCAAACCCCTTATCAACGAGGCTATTCCATTGCTCGAAACTGCATATCAGCTGAACCCCGACAACAAGGACATCCTCAGCTATCTTGAGCAGGCATACTACGTACTTGGCGACAACAAGATGTACGAAGACGTTCAGAAACGTAAAAAATACTAATCTCCGATAGTATACGCACTGAAAAGGTGCATCAGAATCGGCCATACGCCGGATTCTGATGCACCTTTTTCCATCCCCAATGTGGCAGATTTACTTGCACTTTCAAATATTATTGCTACATTTGCAGAGCAAAACCAAGCTAAAAGAAATTAAACACGGCAAAATATCAACATTCAAATCATTTAACCTATGCAAAAAACTATCTTTACAGCACTAAGCCTTGTGACGGTAGCAGCAGCATTGGCTATTGCAAGCCCGCATACGGCCATAAAAGTGCCCAGAGGAACGACCGACCCACCGGTTAGTCCTCAACGAATAATCAAAAAGGCAGCCGGCACGGCTTATTCCCTGCCACTTCTTTATGAACCAACTCAAGCACAGTTTACCAACTCTGTACTGCTCGATGTAAACAACGACGGCAAGACTTGGAATCTTATGTCGGGATTCATCAGTTACGGCTACCATATGAAGAATGCAGCCGACGACTGGTTGTTTGTCCCTATCAGCCTAACCAAAAAAGTAAACGACCTCAAAGTATCACTTGAGTACCGAGCCCAAGCTTCGTATGACAAAGAAAGCTTTGAAATTGCATTTGGTCCGGAAGCAAAACCGGAGGGTATGATAACATGTATCGACATAATAGATTTCACCAACACCCAGTTTAAAACTGCCGACGCTATAACAAGCATCAACGGCGCCGGTATTGTATATATGGGTATCCATGCAAAATCAGAGGCATATTGCAGCGGCATACGTCTTCGCAATATCTATGTAGAAGATTTTGGCACACCTGTACCTTTGTCCCCGGCAATCACAGCAAGCAAAATCGACGGCCTTGAATATACAGCTACTGTCAAGCTGCCCACTTCGACCAAACAAGGAAAAGACATCGAAGGAAAGGTCGGCCTATTGGTAGCTGTAGACGGCACACAAGTCGAAGACCGAGGCGATTGCGAAGCAGGTTCTGAGCAAGACATAAAACTTGAACTTGCAAAGGGCATCCATACTATCAGTTATACTGCATATGTGATTGATGCCGGTGCTAAGTCGTTCGGCGACCCTGTTGCAGAAAATGTCAAGGCAGTTAACCTCGGTCCACAAGCGTTGCCCTTATTTATCGCGCCGACAAGCGACGATTGGGACGCTTGCATGGTAAAAGATGCCAATAATGATAAGAGTACATGGGAATTCGATCAATCTGAGGAAGCTTTCAGGTATTCATATGCCTCAAAAGCTGCCGACGACTGGCTGTTCCTTCCACTAATCAACTTTGGAGAAAAAGCCGGAGCTTTTGACTTAGCACTTGAGGCAAAAGTAGCGGCAGACTATTGTCCTGAATCATTCGAAGTATGCGTAGGCCGTAATGCCGAACCGGAAAGCATGGCTGTCATGATGTCGCAAACAGATATCAAGAACAAGTTCTTCGAAGAATTCACAGGAAAGATAACTATCCCGGAAGGAGGCAACTGGTATGTTGGCATTCATTGTGTCAGCAGCCCGGATATGTTCAACCTCTATATCCGTAATATCAGCATTACAGCGGCAGCCGACATAACCCCTGCGTTGCCCACTGTCAAGAATATCGCTTTCGACGGCCTGAACGGTATAATCACATATACCCTGCCCTCACTGACTGTCGAGGATAGGGAGCTTAAAGTTCCTGTAGGCCTTATTGTAAATGTCGACGGCGAAGAAGTAAGCCGCACTGCACCGGCAGCACCCGGCTCAGATGTCGATGTGCCTCTTACACTTGCTATTGGCAACCGCACAGTCACAGCCAGTGCTTTCGTTGTCGAGGGCGAAACCGAACTCATCGGTTCTCCGGTAGTAAGCCGTATACTTGCTCGCAACCCCGAAGGCTATGTTTACTCCCTGCCTTTCAGTATGCGTCCCACCCTCGGCGAGTTTGAGACACTGACAACAGCAGATGCCAATGGTAGCGGTCTTACATGGGCCTACAACTCGGGGGCAGACAATGGCAAAGGCGCAGTAATGATGCGCACAACCGAAAACAAAGCATCTAATAACTCAACGCATAGAAAACCGATATAATTAGATATGGATAAATATGAAGAATATCAATGATTTAGCGAATTGTGTCGTTTGATTGATTTGCCGTGTTTTCGACTGTTTTTCGCATTTAGTACACAATTAGTACATTTCAGTTGTTAATAGATGTTGAGGGCAATTTTCACGTTTCGCAACGTGTGGCTACCTTTGTTCTATAACAACAAAATTACTCAATAAATGGCGAAAATCCAAACGCGAAATAAGCAGAATCCGAAGCTCCAGCAGTCCGAACTGAAAGACGGACGCGCAAGCCTCTATCTGGAATACTATCTCGGACGCACTGAATCCCCGGTGCTTGACGAGGACGGAAATCAAGTATTCTATACCACCGGAGCGATGGCAGGGAAACCAAAGTTCAAGGTCAAGCACGACCGCCGAAAAGAAAATCTGAATCTCTATATCTGGCTTCATCCGAGAAACCAAGAGGAAAGGATACAGAATAAAAACACTCTGGCACTCGCCGAGAAGATACGTTTTGAACGTGAGCAGGCGTTTCTTGAAGACCGAGCAGGATACAGGCTGAAAAAGGACAGACAGACAAATTTCCTCGCCTATTTCAAGGAGAAATGTGAATCGGAGAGGTTCACTTACTATGTCCGAAAGTCAGTTGTCCAGACTTACAACCGTTTCATCCGTTTTCTCAAGGAAACACCGAGATACAGCAAGTATGACACATTCTTGCACATGGAAACCATAACCCCGGAACTTGTCTTGAAATTCGCTGAATTCCTCCGGGCAAACGGCAAGGGAGAGGGTCCGAACAAAATGTATCATTATTTCAAGCGCATCGTGCTTGACGCGATAGAGGACGGTCTGATGCGCGGCAATCCCTGCAAGGGCATATCCGTCAAACACGACCGCAATCAGGTTACAAAAGAGGTTCTCACTCTCGATGAAGTGAGAACGCTTGTCGGTACACACTATGAAGGCGAACACAAGGAAGTACAACGAGCGTTCATATTCACTCTTTTCACCAGCACAAGATGGTGTGATGTGAAACTGCTTACATACGGGAATGTGGATGCCTCCACACGGACACTGCGTTTTAATCAGAAGAAAGTAGAATCAAGAAGCTCACACAGTGCCGTGTCGTTTCCGCTTAACGATGATTTGCTTGCACTGATAGGCAAGCCCTCCGAGCCATACGACCCAAACGAACTGATATTCAAGTTGCCGAATTACTCAACCTGCAACAAACACCTCAAACGGTGGATTAAGGAGGCAGGAATAACAAAATGGATTTCATGGCACTGCGGCAGACATTCCTTCGCGGTCAATATGCTCGACAATGGTGTCAATATAAAGACGGTATCGGAGCTTATGGGGCATTGCGGGATAACCACAACCGAAAAGTATCTCCATGTTTTCGACAAGCAGAAGATGGATGCAGTCAACAGCCTCGGCTCAATCGGTTTCGGAGCAGCGGAAACTTAAAAATCGCTCAAGTCAATCGCACTTTTCGCATTATCGGGTTGTTATTCAGTTGTGCAAGTGAGAATAAAAAGCTAACTTTGCATACGAAATCGCAGTCAAAATCATTTTGATTGTGGATTTTAGTGGTCGGACATCGGGAGGGATACCCGGTGTCCTTTTTCTTCTCATCGCC
>LUJM01000096.1 GCA_001689415.1 Bacteroidales bacterium M2
ATCAAGTCGGCTTTTTTCGGACGGATACCCTTCCCGGAGCAATGGTAGGCTTATTCTTAGACGGCGATTCACCGGCTATAGGCATAGCGAAAGACGGATTCCCCATTTTCTCAACAGCGTTTGTGGCATTTATATTCAACATCACCGCCATAGGCTATTTCCAAAGCGTAGAGAAAGTGGCACCGTCGATAATTTTCGCCTTACTCCGCGGCATGGTTTTTATCATTCCTTCTTACCTGCTTATGCCCTGCATTGCCGGAACAACAGGCATATGGCTTGCCTTAGGCGTGTCGGAAATACTGACCGCCATTTGCATAGTGGCATACTATCTTGCACACAGGAAGTAAACCGAATTACTGCGATATACGCTTGATCAGGTTGTAAGCCGGAACGATACCAAGTTCGCCCGCCTTGCTCAAATCTGCTATGCCTGCGCCGCGATGACCATTACGCAGCGAAATATAGCCTCGGTTGTAATATGCCTCGCCGAAGTCGGGCTTAAGTTCTATGGCCTTGTTATAGGCTTCTGTAGCAAGGTCATAATCTTCCATTTCGAAGTATATATTGCCGAGGTTGAAATATGCCACCGGAGTTCGCGGCGACAACTCAAGCACTTTCCTGTAGTCGGCAGCAATATCGTCGAGGTCCTTGCGCAGGAGGGCCTGGCGGGCAGCACCATCGCCTTGTTCATATCCAAGAAGATAACGGCCATAACGAGCCTGAGCACGCACGAGGTATGCCAAAGCTAAATCAGGGGCTAAATTGATAGCACGGTCAGCGTCTTTTAAGGCATTGCTATAGTCGCGGACGGTGATAAAGTCAAGAGCCCTGCCTATATAATCAACCGGGCGAGGCGTATGAGTGGATATATATGAATTATAATAATCTATCGATTCGAAGTGCCTTGCCGCAGTAGATTCGTCAATCGTCGGTACAGTATTGGTTACTACGAGCAAGAAACGTAGCGAGCGAGTTGCATTGAGGTCGTCGACCTCGCGGATATAGTACGTGTTGCGTCGAAGCTCGGTGGGTGAAGAATAGAACGACAGCAGCATCACAGGTTCGATTTCGATATTAAGGTTTCGATCCTGTACACGGCCACGAATTGCCGAGTTGTTATATTCCTCTCGGAAATCGGCATTATCATTTACCGTAACGAGAGATGCAAACCGCCGCTTGGTCATATCGTCACTGATATCGCGTGAAGATTCTTCACGGTCGATTTCGGCACTAATATCATTACCGGCCGCCTCTGCAGCGGTGGGTAGTGCTTTGGTAAGCTTTTGGCCATGCTTGTAGTCAGCCTCGGCCTTTGCAAGCTGTCCTAACTGCTTGTAAAGCCCGGCTCGCATGAAATAGGTATTCGGCAGCTCCGGATTGGCATCGGCCACACGTGTGATATCTGCGATTGCAGCCTTGATATTGCCTTTGTTGGCATGTATGACAGCTCGGTTGTAGAGCGCCCTCATATCATCGGGTTCGAGTTCGAGCACACGGTTGAAATCCTCGAGCGCAAGGTCGTTGGCGTTGACCTCCATAAGCAACAGACCCCTATTGAACAATGCCGCCATATTGAAAGGCTCGAGAGTGAGGGCGTAGTCATAGTCGGCCATAGCGCCTTTGTAGCTGTCGGTCTTGTATCTTAGGAACGCACGGTTGATATACAGGCCGGCGGCACGAGGCTGCAGTCGTATTGCCTGGTCGATATCGGCAAGGGCCTTTTCGTAATCGCCTTCTGAATTGATAGCGATATCGGCACGCATGATGTATGCGTTGAGGGCATTTTTATTAATTTCAAGAGCCTTGTCGATATCAGCAAGAGCGCTTGCCGTATCGGCAAGGGCAAGGCGTGTACGCGCACGTCCGAGATACGCATTTTCAAATCCCGGATAATATCTTAATATCTCGTCGAAAGCTTCCGCAGCCTCTTTATACTCCTTCAGATCATTGAGGGCAAGAGCTTTGTTAAATAATAACTGACGGTTTCGCGGCAGAAGTCTAAGAGCCTCGGCGTAGTCTTCGATAGCAAGACGGTGACGGCCCGTGTTCTGACGCGCCACACCCCTTACCTCCCATGCATCGGTAAGAAAAGGATTAAGTTCGATGGCCTTTGTAGCATCTTCCTCAGCACCACGATAATCTTCAAGATTTAATTTGGCTATCGCCCTATAAAAATATGGCTGAGCCAGATATGGCTTAGCCTGGATTGCCTGGTTGAAATACTGTATCGACAGCATGTAGTCCTCGAAATAGAGGGCGTTCTGACCGATACGCAACACCTGATCGGTGTTTATCTGGCCTATGGCTGTAGTAAACGACAGGCAAGCCAACAGGCTGAAAATGTATCTCAAGAAATATCTCATTTACTTAGCATTGGGGAATAGATGCCTGATAGCCAAAAATATATCGCGGAAAAACAGCAATGTCGGGGTTAGCAGGGGAATAAAACGTGTAGAATCGGTAGGGGCAAACACCTTGAGCCTGCCTTTATGACATTTGATTTCTATATCGGTAGGCATCTCTACGGCATCGCCGTCGAGATGTGCCGCGCCCGAATTCTTGCGGCGGATTACAGCCGAGCGGGTGCGGAATGTATCTACGAGCGTGTTTTTACCAATAAGGCCGGTAAGCATATCTACGCCGACAAAGGCCTGCGATATAACATTGCCGGCATGCACAATAGTGATATCAAGCTCGCCGTCGGTCACCGACGCTTCAGGGGCTACAAATGCATTATTGCCATATTGCGAGGCGTTGCACACCACCACAAGGAATGCCCGGTCGGTAATCACCTGGCCGTTTGCCTCGATGATATATTCCTCGGGCGAAAAGTTGATATACTCGTTGAAGGTATTCTTGAGATACATCAACATGCCACGGCGCTTCTGCCGGGCGCATCTTTCACTCACGGCGGCATCAAAACCAACACCGAAAGTACAAAAGAACGGACGGCTGTTGGCTGTACCGTAGTCCGCTTCTATTATATTATTTTTAGCAATCACCCGTATCGAGCTGTCGACATCGACAGGTATACCAAGATGCCTGGCAAGGCCGTTGCCCGACCCGGTCGGAATGATTGCAAGAGCGGTATTAGTGCCTATCAGCCCTGAGGCGACTTCGTTTACAGTGCCGTCGCCACCGACAGCTATGACTACATCATAACCGTCGGCTGCGGCAGACTCTGCAATTTCTTTGGCATGGCCGGGGTAGCGGGTTGGCGTAACTGTATAATCCACGCCCAACTTGTCGAGACGTCGACATACGTGAGGTATAATCCGGTGCTTCGAAACTGTGCCCGAAGCCGGATTTACAATCATCATACAACGGCCGATGCCTTTCATCATTCTTCGCCTTTTTCTGAGAATTCCATCAGGTAGGCCTTGATAAACTCATCAATATCGCCGTCCATCACGCCGCCAACGTCAGATGTCTGATAGTTGGTGCGGTGGTCTTTGACACGACGGTCATCGAACACATAGCTGCGTATCTGGCTACCCCACTCTATTTTTTTCTTACCGGCTTCGATTTTTGCCTGTTCGGCCATGCGGTGTTCGAGCTCCTTGGCATACAGAATCGAACGCAGCTGGCGTAGAGCGTTCTCTTTGTTCTTGGGCTGGTCGCGGGTTTCGGTGTTTTCAATGAGGATTTCCTCTTTTTCACCGGTATAAGGGTCGGTAAACTGGTAGCGCAGACGCACGCCCGATTCTACCTTGTTCACATTCTGACCACCTGCACCACCCGAACGGAAGGTATCCCACGACAGCAACGCCGGTTCTACCTTGATTTCGATAGTATCATCGACAAGCGGAGTAACGAAGACGGATGCAAACGAGGTCATACGCTTGCCCTGAGCATTGTATGGAGAAACACGTACCAGACGGTGCACGCCATTTTCACTCTTGAGGAAGCCGTAGGCAAAATCGCCCTCTATATTTAGAGTGCACGACTTGATACCTGCTTCGTCGCCTTCGAGCAAGTTGGCAACCGACAGTTTATATCCATGAGCCTCGGCCCAACGCATGTACATACGCATGAGCATCGATGCCCAATCTTGACTTTCGGTACCGCCGGCGCCGGAGTTAATCTTAAGCACAGCGCTCATGATATCGCCTTCGCCACGGAGCATATTGCGCAACTCGAGGTCCTCGAGCAGTTTCGACGCACGTGCATAGGCTTCGTCAACTTCCTGCTCAGTCACAAGTTCTTCCTTAAGGAAATCGAGCGACAGCTTTACCTCGTCGACAGCGCCTTCGAGCTCGGCATAATCGGCAATCCACTTTTGCAGATCTTTGATTTTCTTCATCTGCTTTTGTGCAGCCTCCGCATTCTCCCAGAAGCCGTCGGCCATGGTGCGAAGCTGCTCTTCTTCAACGGCTATTTTCTTCCCGTCGATGTCAAAGATACCTCCTCAGCGCAAGCATACGCTCAAAAGTCTCTTTTAATTGTTCTTGTGTAATCATCTGTCAAAAGGTTAAAAAACCGCCAAAAAGCAGTATCAAAACCTGGTTTTTAGCGGTTTACATTAGAGCGACAGACGGGGCTCGAACCCGCGACCCTCGGCTTGGGAAGCCAATGCTCTACCAACTGAGCCACTGTCGCAGTATTTGCTTACAAAATTACTAATTCTTTCGAATATCGACAATTTATGCTATATATTTTAGCATTTTTTCACCAATAAGCAACTTGCAAAATAACCACGGCTGATTTTTGAGGATTATCCAATCAAAAGCCACACGAATAACGCACCCCAAAAGCGCCGCTTAATCATCTTGTTACATCGCATATTATTAAATACTTATTAAAAATGGGAGGCCGCTATTCGGCGGCCTCCCATATATGGTTTACGGTTTGAATAATCAGCCCTGTACTGCTGCTACACCGGGGAGAACCTTACCTTCGATAGCCTCGAGAAGAGCGCCACCACCGGTTGATACATACGATACTTCATCGGCAAGACCGAACTTGTTGACGCAAGCTACAGAGTCACCACCACCTACGAGCGAGAATGCGCCGTCTTTGGTAGCTTCTACAACTGCATCGGCGATAGCACGGCTACCGGCGGTGAAGTTGTCGAACTCGAATACACCTGCAGGACCGTTCCAGAGGATAGTCTTGCTTCCACGGATAGCGTTAGCGAAGAGTTCGCGGGTCTTGGGACCTGCATCCATGCCTTCCCAGCCTTCGGGGATATCCATTACAGAGCAAATCTGTGTATTGGCGCTGTTAGAGAACGAGTCACCGGCAACGCAGTCGATACCCAGAACCAGGTTTACACCTTTTTCTTTAGCTTTCTTCATGATGTCGAGGGCGAGGTCGAGCTTGTCGGTTTCGCAGATTGAGTCACCTACATTACCGCCCTGAGCTTTGGCGAAAGTATATGTCATACCGCCGCAGAGGATGAGGTTGTCGACTTTGTCCATCAGGTTTTCGATGATACCGATTTTGGTCGATACTTTCGAGCCACCCATGATAGCGGTGAAGGGGCGTTTGATATCTTTGAGGATATTGTCTACGGCCTTAACCTCTTTTTCCATGAGGTAGCCGAGCATCTTGTGGTCTGCATCGAAGTAATCAGCAACGACAGCTGTCGAAGCGTGACGACGGTGAGCAGTACCGAAAGCGTCGTTTACATATACGTCGGCGTACGAAGCAAGTTTCTTTGCGAAGTCTTTCTGACGCTCTTTCATTTCTTTCTTTGCTGCGTCATATTCGGGATCGGCTTTGTCGATACCTACGGGCTTACCCTCTTCTTCGGGATAGAAACGGAGGTTTTCGAGCAGGAGCACCTGGCCGGGCTTGAGGGCTGCGGCCATATCGCCGGCTGCCATGCAGTCGGGAGCGAATTCTACGTCAGCACCAAGGGCCTTGGCTACGGCCTCTTTGATCTGCGACAACGACAGTTTGGGGTTTACTTTGCCTTTGGGCTTGCCCATGTGCGACATAACAATGAGCGAACCGCCGTCGTTGAGGATTTTTTTGAGAGTAGGAAGGGCACCGCGGATACGGGTATCGTCGGTGATGTTGCCGTTTTCGTCAAGGGGCACATTGAAGTCTACACGTACGATAGCCTTCTTGCCATTGAAATTGAAATTATCGATTGTCATTTTATTGTTTGTTAGATTATGTCTTTGTTAGAACAATGGAAGCGACGAGGTAGTTGTAATGTATTTCTGGCGGAACTGTTCATTTGTCATAAAGAACATCAGAACGCCTTGAATCAACATCAATACATTCCACAGGCCGCATGTCACGATAGTAAGCACGATAGTGATAACACCTGCAGTCACATTGCCGCAATAAAAGTATTGCACACCTAAACCACCAAGCAAGATAGCAAGAATCGCGGCTACGCCACGGCTTTTGCCTTCCGGGCCACACGGGTCAAAGGGGTTATCGTTGCTATTAGCTACAGGTTGCTGATAAGCCGGCTGTCCGGCATTGTTGAAGCTATAGCCGCAACCGGGGCAGAACTGCGCTGAGTCATCTGCTGTGCGACCGCATCTGGGACATGTTTTCATTATATGTATTTATTTTTATTCAGTGTGCAAAAATAATGCTTTTTTCACACACCAACAAATAATTCGGCCACTATCTTTCCTTTTCAAGACCGAGTTCTTCGACTTCTGTTATTATTTGTCGCGCGAGCCGCTCTACCCCGTCATCCTGGGTGGTGCCGCTAATCCTTCGCGCAATAGCCACCATTTCTACAGGGTACTGATACACCAGATTGACAGCCAGACGTATGGCTGTATAAAGCGTGATACCTTCGGCATGCGACAACTCATCGGCCAGCCCTACCGCATATGGCATATGCCTTAGCAATCTATGGCAAAGTATATCGGCGGCTTCGCGGTCGGGAACAGTCGAAATCCACCTGCGGGCATCGGCGATGTCAAACTCATCGCGGGGCATTATCATCGGGGCTGCAAGCATACTCTCGCGGGTAGTGTCGTTAGCCCAAAGTGCCTCGGCAAGTTCGCGCGACGGCCCGGCGGCTGTGGCAACTTCAACTATCTGGGGCAGGTTCAGACCGAAAATCACCCGGTAGGGAGAGCCGGCACTACGCAGCACATCGGCTATCACACCGTTGCGAAGGGCAAAGAAATGTCTCTTGACAGCCTGCATTGGGTTGTATTTACTTGTATTATCTTCCATGTCCTTATTTTTTTCATTGCAAAGGTACGGCTTATTCGTAAAAATTTTGCCATGGATGCGGAAATATTTGTACAGTTGGGAAATTTTGCTTAATTTTGAAATGAAAAATATCTCGGCCCGATGCCGGATAATCAATATAGGCCAACTTTGTAGTGCTCACTAACAGCATAGTACACTGTTTGTATCCAATTTAAAGAAACTTATATAACAATTTATATATGACTGACAACGACTTTCGTAACTACGCCGTGCGTCATCTCGGCATGAACGGTCTTGCGCTTGACCAATACCGCGACTTCACATCTCGTGCGGCAAGCCCAATTGCATCGTATATCAATCCTACTATTATAGAGGAGCGCCAACTCAACGTGGCGCAGATGGACGTTTTCTCGCGTCTTATGATGGACCGTGTGATTTTCCTTGGCACTGAAGTCAACGACTACACTGCCAATGTCATACAGGCCCAGATGCTGTACCTCGACAGCACCGACCCCGGCAAAGACATTTCTATCTATATCAACAGCCCCGGCGGCTCGGTATATGCCGGACTCGGCATTTACGACACCATGCAGTATGTAGCATCCGACGTTTCAACCCTCTGCACCGGCATGGCGGCGTCGATGGCTGCCGTTCTACTGGTGAGCGGACAGAAAGGCAAACGCTTTGCCCTGCGCCACTCGCGTGTGATGATCCACCAGCCCATGGGCGGCGCTCAGGGCCAGGCAAGCGACATCGAAATCACCGCACGAGAAATTAAAAAACTCAAAGACGAACTCTACAACATCATCGCCGAGCACTCGGGTCAGGCTTTCGAAAAGGTAGAGCGCGACTCCGACCGCGACTACTGGATGACATCGCAGGAAGCTCTCGACTACGGCATGATCGACCGTATTCTCGTAAAAGCTAAAAATTAAGGTCCAAGGGTTTATATAGGTACTGCTTTTTACCATTACGAATAAATGGCAAAGAAAAAGATTAACGAACTACATTGCAGTTTTTGCGGACGAACAGAGTCGCAGGGTGCTACCATCCTGCCCTCGCCCGCTGAAAACGCAGGTATATGCATCGACTGTCTCGAAACTGCCGCAACAATGCTCGGCATGATTGAAGAACCCGACGACAGCAACGGTGCAGCCATGCGTGCACGCGCCAAACACAGGCACTCTCATGGCCCTGAGGAGCACGAGCATAATGCCGCCAAAAAGATACCGACTCCGGCCGAAATCAAAGAATACCTCGACCAGTATATCATTGGTCAGGACCAGGCGAAGAAGTATCTCTCGGTTGCCGTGTACAACCACTACAAACGTCTCGACCAGCAAATGGACGACGACGGCGTGGAAATCGAAAAGAGCAACATCATCATGGTAGGCCCCACCGGCACCGGCAAGACTCTTATCGCCCGTACCATAGCCAAGATACTCGACGTGCCTTTCACCATCGTCGATGCCACCGTGCTGACACAGGCCGGATATGTGGGTGAGGATATCGAAAGCCTTCTCACACGCCTGCTGCAAGTTGCCGACTACGATGTGAAACGCGCCGAACGAGGCATTGTCTTCATCGATGAAATCGACAAAATTGCCCGAAAAGGCGACAACCCCTCGATTACCCGCGATGTCGGCGGCGAAGGCGTGCAGCAGGGTCTGCTCAAATTACTCGAAGGCTCTGTTGTAAACGTGCCCCCTCAAGGCGGACGCAAACATCCCGAACAGCCTATGATCGCTGTCGACACTAAGAACATATTGTTCATATGCGGTGGCGCGTTCGAAGGCATAGAGCAAGCTATCGCACACCGTCTCAACTCGAGCTTCGTCGGCTTCTCTACCAATAGCGAATCACGACGCATCGAGCGCGACAACTTCATGCGCCACGTAGCGCCTCAGGATTTGCGCACATTCGGCCTTATCCCCGAAATTATTGGCCGTCTGCCTATCCTTACGCACCTTCTGCCCCTCGACCGCGACGCTCTCCGCCGCATCCTCACCGAGCCGAAAAACGCCATTACCCGACAGTATACCAAACTCATGGGTATGGACGGTGTGAAACTCGAATGGCAGCCCGAAGCTCTCGACTTTATTGTCGACAAAGCTATCGAATACAAACTCGGCGCACGAGGACTGAGGTCTATCGTAGAGACGATATTGATGAACGCTATGTTCGACATACCGACCGACAAACCCGGTGAGTTTGTCGTAACACCGGAATTCTGCGACCGCCAGCTCAAAGAAGCACACTTCGACGCAAGCGCAGTATAATTTTAATCTAAAGCCACTAAACCGAAAAACCAATCACCCACACATCATGACCACAGAAGCACTCACTCTGACCCAGGCTCTGAAGCTACACTTCGGATTCGATAAATTCAAGGGCAATCAGGAGGCAATAATGCAAAGCCTGTTGTCGGGTCGCGACACCTTTGTGATCATGCCGACAGGCGGTGGCAAATCGCTCTGCTACCAACTGCCGGCCCTTATGAGTGACGGAACAGCTATCGTTATCTCTCCGCTGATAGCACTGATGAAAAACCAGGTAGACTCGATGCGCAACTTCAGCGAAAACGACAGCATCGCACACTTCCTTAATTCATCTCTTGCTAAGTCCGCGATAGACCAGGTGAAATCGGATATAGTGGCCGGGAAGACAAAGCTCCTCTACGTTGCCCCGGAATCTCTTACTAAAGAAGAAAATATAGAATTTCTCAAAACAGTTCGCATTTCCTTCTACGCAGTCGACGAAGCTCACTGTATTTCGGAATGGGGTCATGATTTCCGACCCGAGTACCGCAGGATTAGGCCTATTATCAACGAGATAGGCACTCGACCGGTAATAGCTCTCACCGCTACAGCCACTCCAAAGGTACAGCACGATATACAGAAGACTCTCGCCATGAATGATGCCGCGGTTTTCAAATCGTCGTTCAACCGCGAAAATCTCTATTATGAGATTCGCCAGAAGACAAACAATACCGACCGCGACATTATTCGTTTTATCAAACAACGCCCGGGTAAATCGGGTATTATATATTGTCTTTCACGCAAGAAAGTAGAAGAACTCGCCGAGTTGCTACGTGTCAACAACATCAAGGCCCTTCCATACCATGCCGGTATGGATCCGGCAACACGCTCAAGCAATCAGGATGCGTTCCTAATGGAGCAAACCGATGTGATTGTTGCCACAATCGCCTTCGGCATGGGTATCGACAAACCGGATGTACGCTTTGTGATACACTATGATATGCCAAAATCGCTCGAAGGTTACTATCAGGAAACCGGGCGTAGCGGACGCGACGGCGGCGAAGGCATTTGCCTGACATTCTACTCGCGCAAAGACCTCCAGAAGATGGAGAAGTTTATGCAAGGCAAACCTATCAACGAACAGGAAATCGGCCGACAACTCCTACTCGAAACGGTCGCTTATGCCGAATCGTCGCTTTGCCGTCGCAAAACCCTCCTTCACTATTTTGGCGAAAACTTCGAGAAGGATAATTGCGGAAAATGTGACAACTGTCTCAATCCCAAGAAAAAAGTGGAAGCTAAAGATGATTTGTCAGCGGCGCTCGAAACAATTGCCGCTCTTAAAGAAAAATTCAAAACCGACTATATTGTCGACATTATGCTCGGACGTGCCACAAGCGACATTCGCTCTTACGGACATGAAGACCTCGAAGTCTTCGGTTGTGCCGGTGGCTCAAGTCCTAAATACATAAATACCGTTATTCAGCAGGCTATCATTGCCGGATATATCGAGCGAGGAGTCGAAAACTACGGTATACTCAAACTCACTCGCAAGGGCAAACAATTCCTCAAAGAGCCTGTATCGTTCAAAATCGTAGAGGACGCCGATTATGCCGACGAAATGATCGACGAAGAACCAAACATAAGCAACGGTGCCATATGTGCGGCTGACCCCGAACTATTCTCTATCCTTACTTCTTTAAGGAGAAAGATAGCAACAAGCCTCAACCTGCCCCCATTTGTTATCTTCCAAGACCCCTCGCTCGAGGCTATGGCAACAACATACCCTATCACTATCGAGGAACTTGCCAATATTTCGGGCGTCGGCATGGGCAAGGCCAAACGATACGGCGAAGAGTTTGTAAAACTCATCCGCACATATGTTGAGGATAACGAAATCGACCGACCCGAAGACCTCAGAGTTCGTACCGTAGCCAACAAGAGCAAACTCAAAATCGCTATCATTCAAGCTATCGACCGCAAAATCGACCTCAACGAAATCGCGGTTGCAAACGGTATCGATTTCGACCAGCTGCTCGACGAAATCGAGGCTATCGTTCACTCCGGTACACGTATTAATATAAAGTACTTTATCGACGACGTTATCGACCCCGATGACCAGGACGATATTTTCGAGTATTTCAGGACAAGCGATTCAGGTAATCTTGACGATGCCTACAAAGAACTCGGCGACGACTTCTCGGAAGAAGAAATACGTCTGGTAAGAATCAAATTCCTGTCGGACATGGGCAACTGACATGTCAGCCACCTCTTTCGTAAAACAAAATCAAATGGACACTACAACACTGTCGAAACTATACAGCGAACTCTACGGATGCCTGCCGGAAACCGTTACAGAACTTCCGTCTTCGGGTTCAAACCGACGCTATTTCCGCCTTGCGGCAGCCGAAGGCTCAAATTCGGTCATTGGCGTTCTCGGCACATCTGTTCCCGAAAACGAAGCTTTCATCTACATGGCCGGGCATTTCGGCGAAAAGGGCATACCGGTTCCTAAAGTCCTCGCTGTAAGCGACGACCGTATGGCATATATCCAAACCAATCTCGGCGACACCCTGCTTTTCAAGGAAATCGAGAAAGGCCGGCTCACCCGGTCGTTCTCTTCTGCCGAAAAGGAGCTGCTGGCCAAAACCATTCGACGACTGCCCGACATCCAGTTCGCCGGTGCTGAAGATATGGATTTCTCTGTATGCTATCCTGCTGTCAGCTTCGACGAGAGGTCTATTATGTGGGATTTGAATTACTTCAAATACTGTTTCCTCAAAGCCACAGGCCTCGAATTCCTCGAAGACAAACTCGAAGACGACTTCCAGGCCATGGCAAAAGTGTTGATGCAGAGCAATACCGACACCTTCATGTACCGCGACTTCCAGAGCCGCAATGTCATGATTGTCAACGACGAGCCTTGGTTTATCGATTTTCAGGGTGGACGCAAAGGTCCGTTCTACTACGACGTAGCATCATTCCTGTGGCAGGCTAAGGCCAATATCCCCGACGGGTTGCGCCACGAACTTCTCGAGGTTTACCTCGAATCTCTGCGTAAATATCACCCTATCGAACGAGAGGACTTCCTTGGCAAACTGCGCCACTTTGTGCTATTCCGCACCTTGCAGGTTCTCGGCGCATACGGTTTCCGCGGATATTTCGAAAAGAAACCGCATTTCATGCAGAGCGTGCCATTCGCCATTGCAAACCTGAGGGCACTGCTCAACGAACCATATGCAGAATACCCATATCTCAACGAGCTGCTGCTGCAATTAGTCAATATGAAACAGTTTACCGACGAACTCGACCGCAAACGACTTACCGTCAGGGTATTTAGCTTCGCCTACAAAAAAGGCATTCCCAACGACGTAACCGGCAACGGCGGCGGATATGTTTTCGATTGCAGGGCTATCAACAACCCCGGCAAATACGAGCGTTACAAACCCTTTACAGGCCTCGACGCCAATGTGATACGCTTCCTCGAAGACGACGGCGAAGTATTCACTTTCCTCGACCATTGCCATGCGCTGACTGATGCCACTATCGAACGATACATCGAACGCGGCTTTACAAACCTGATGATTTCATATGGCTGCACCGGCGGACAGCACAGGTCGGTTTACTGTGCCCAACACACCGCCGAACACATCGCCAAGAAATATAATGTAAAGGTCGAACTGATTCACCGCGAACAGAATATCGAACAAACATTCAAGGTAAAAGCATGAAAGCGATTGTCTTTGCCGCCGGTATCGGCACCCGGCTTAGACCTTTTACACAACACCACCCCAAGGCTCTTGCGCCCATAGGCGCTACAACAGCCCTGGGGCTTGTTGTTGAAAAGCTCATTAAGGCCGGAGCAGATGGTATAGTTATTAACGTACACCACTTTGCCGAGCAGGTGAGAGAGTGGTTGTCGAGCCGGAATTACGACGTTGATATCGAAATCAGCGACGAGAGCGATTTACTCCTCGATACCGGTGGTGGACTTGCCAAGATATACAGGCAGAGCAGCATTATTGCAGCCATGCCCGACAGCGAAGCCATTCTTATTCACAATGCCGACATCATCACCGATTTCCCTATATCCGAAATGGTAACGGCTTGCAAGGATGTCGACGGCGTAATACTTGCCGACCCCAAGCGAAATACTGCTCGGAAATTCCTTTTCGACCACAACAACTGGCTTCGCGGCTGGTGCAACAATACATCCGGACAGACAAAGCCCGAGAATCTCGACACAACCAACCTGCATCAGGCTGCTTTCGACGGAGTACACTGCATGAAAAAATCTTTGCTGGCAAAGATATCGGCATACTGCGGCGAACTACATCCATTCAGTATCACAGACTACTATATCAATGAGTGTACCGCCGGGAATATCATCAAACGCTTTACCCCGGCAGACGACTTCAAGTGGTACGACATAGGAACACCCGAACGGCTCGAAACCGCACAACAAGCATACAATCAAGGACTATTGAAATTATGAAACAGCAGCACCATACACACAGCTACACACTCACCGCAGGCGAAAGCAACGCCGAGGGTTATATGCCTCTTACCCTTTTGGTAGAGCGCATTATAGAGGTAGCCACCGAGCATGCAAATAATCTCAACATCGGCTACGCCACCTTGATTAAATCAAACATCGGCTGGGTGCTGAGCCGTTTGAGCATCGAAATGGAGTCGATACCGGCTATCAACGACAGCTACACGTTCACTACTTGGATTGAAAGCTACAACCGGCACTTCAGCGAGCGAAACTTTGCTATTACCGGACACGACGGCAAGGTATACGGCTATGCCCGCACTGTGTGGGTAGCAATGGACTTCGCAACTCGCTCCGTGGCAGACCTGTCGGCACTCGAACGCGACGCATTCCCTACTGCAAACATAGCATGCCCCATCAGCAAAACCCCGAGAATCGGAGCGTTACCTGCCGAGGCTGTAACTACTGAATATACTTTCAAATACTGCGACCTCGACTTCAACCGTCACGTCAACACCGTTCGCTACATCGAACTAATGATGAACCAATGGCCACTCGATCATTACGACCGTTACTTTGCAAGCCGTTTCGACATACTGTTTCACCACGAATGTCATTTTGGCGAGTCGGTGATGCTGCGCCATGCGTCCGACAACAATATATCGGACTGCGAGATAATCAACAGCGAAAATGTCAGAGCCATCGCATCACGATTTACATGGAAAGAATATGAAAAATTTTAAACCGGCCGGAGCACTTTTTGACCTCGACGGCGTACTGATAGATACCGAAGGAATTTATACGAACATCTGGAGCGATATCGAATCGCACTTTCCCACAGGCATCGAAAATTTCGCCTATGTAATCAAAGGCAACACCCTGCCCCGAATCCTCAATACATATTTTCGCAGCGAGGACCACGAGGCAATCAAGCAAATGCTGCACCAACGCGAGGAAGCAATGGACTACCCTATCTTTCCCGGCGTAATGGAGTTACTGTACCGCTTGACCGTCGCCGGCATACCTAAAGCGATTGTAACAAGCAGCGGCGACGAAAAAATGCGACGCATTGCCCGCATGCACCCCGAATTCATGGCTTGTTTCGACGCTTTGATAACCGATTCGAACGTTCAGCATTCCAAACCTCATCCCGAGCCATATCTCAAAGGGGCTGAGGCACTCGGTGCCGACTGCCACGATTGCATTGTTTTCGAAGATTCTTATTCCGGACTTCAATCGGGCAGAGATGCAGGCGCAAAACTGGTAGCTATAGCCACCACAAACCCTCATGAATCACTAATCGATAAAGCCGACATTGTTGTCGATTCGATTAGCGAGTTGTTAGACTTGAAATCATTTTTCAAAGATTGGGAAAATTGATATTGTCTATTCGCTCGGAATTAAGTATATTTGCAAAAAATTATAACCCTACTGACAATGAAACATATTGAATTAGTAACAAAGGATGTGCTCGGCTCAGTAAGCCAGGCAGAAATCGACTCTCTCCAAGCCGCCGGTAAAGACGGTCTTGCAAAACTGATCAACGGTACAGGTGCAGGCAACGACTACCTCGGCTGGGTTACACTGCCTCAGGAAACATCATCGGCCCTTCTCGACGACATCAATGCTACCGCAGCTTCTCTTCGCGAAAACTGCGAAGCAGTAGTAGCTATCGGCATCGGCGGCAGCTACCTCGGCGCAAAGGCTGTTATCGAAGCCATGCAGAGCAACTTCGCCGCTTACGAACCCGCTAAAGGCTGCCGCGTATTTTTCGCCGGACAGAACATCGGCGAAGACTATCTCGCAGAACTCCAGGCATATCTGAGCGACAAAAAATTCGGTATCATTGTTATTTCTAAATCAGGCACAACAACCGAGCCTGCTATCGCTTTCCGCATCCTGCGCGAACAGCTCGAGAAACAGCTTGGCCGTGAAGAAGCTTGCAAACGCATCGTCGCTGTCACCGACGCTGCCCGTGGCGCTCTGCGTACACTTGCCGATACCGAAGGCTACAAGACATACGTTATCCCCGACAATGTAGGCGGCCGCTTCTCTGTGCTTACTCCCGTAGGCCTTCTGCCAATTGCAGTTGCAGGATACGACATCCACGCTCTCGTAGAAGGTGCTGCCGCTATGGCAAAAGCCACCCTCGACGGCGACTGCAACATGGCTCTTACATATGCCATGACTCGCAACGCACTCTACCGTGCAGGCAAGAAAATCGAAATCCTCGTAAACTACAATCCCAAACTTCACTTCTTCGCAGAATGGTGGAAACAGCTCTACGGCGAAAGCGAAGGCAAGGATCACAAAGGCATTTTCCCCGCTTCTGTAGACTTCACTACCGACCTTCACTCTATGGGCCAGTGGATTCAGGACGGCGAGCGCACAATCTTCGAGACAGTTCTTTCTGTAGCCAAGAGCGACAACGAGGTCCGTATCCCTGTTGACGAAGCCAACCTCGACGGACTCAACTACATTGCCGGAAAACGCATCGACGAAGTAAACAAAATGGCAGAACTCGGCACCCGCCTCGCCCATGTCGACGGTGGTGTACCCAACCTCCAGGTCGTACTTCCCGAAATCAGCGAGAATGTACTCGGCCAGCTCATCTACTTCTTCGAAGCAGCCTGCGGCATCAGCGGTTACATCCTCGATGTTAACCCGTTCAACCAGCCCGGCGTAGAAGCATACAAGAAAAACATGTTTGCACTGCTCGAAAAACCTGGTTACGAA
Organism: Bacteroidales bacterium M2; assembly: GCA_001689415.1. Taxonomy (GTDB): domain Bacteria; phylum Bacteroidota; class Bacteroidia; order Bacteroidales; family Muribaculaceae; genus CAG-873. Next base: position 16,624 of record LUJM01000096.1, read on the forward strand.
GAAGCCACTGCAGCTATCCGTGCCAAACTCGGATGATGCAGATTGACAACGCCATACATAATACTGTCGGACATCCCGGACCTATCGGGGTGTTCGACAGTGGTTATGGAGGCCTCACAATATTAAAAGATTTGCGCCGAGCCCTGCCCGACGCAGACTACATATACCTTGGCGACAATGCGCGTGCGCCCTACGGCACACGCTCGTTCGACCTGGTGTATCACTTTACACTCGATGCAGTAAAATACCTCTTTGCGAGGGGATGCCAGCTTGTTATTTTGGCATGCAACACGGCATCGGCAAAAGCACTACGCAGCATACAGCAGAACGACTTGCCGCATATCGACCCTGCCCGACGTGTGCTTGGCGTGATACGACCTACAGCCGAGGTTATCGGAGAATACACAAGTTCGCGACATGTAGGGCTATTCGGCACACCCGGCACAGTGGCCTCGCAATCCTATGATATGGAGCTGGCCAAGCTGCATCCCGACATAGTATTTACCCCTCATGCCTGCCCGATGTGGGTGCCCTTGGTCGAAAACCTCGAAGCAGACAGTCCGGGTGCGGATTATTTTGTTGAAAAAGAGGTCAAAAGCCTGTTTGCCGGCGATCCCAAAATCGACACCATAATACTTGGCTGCACACACTACCCTCTGCTATACAATAAGATAATCAAATACATACCAGCAGGAGTCAAGGTACTCACCCAAGGAGGAATAGTGGCGACTTCGCTGCTTGATTATCTGAAAAGGCATCCGGAAATCGACAGTAGAATTACTCGTGGAGGAGCATTAGAACTACTGACAACGGAAGAAGCCGACAAATTCAGCGGTCTGGCAAGCATCTTTATGGGCGAACCGTCCCCTGCAGTACGTGTCAATGATCTGACAGCGGCAATATAAGATGTTAAAATTTATTCGCATAAACGGCACTACGGCGTTAAAAACATATAAATGCGCCGGATTTGAGCACTTTTCGCCCAAAGAGTTTGCCTCGTTTGGGCGAAAAAGTTAATTTTGCATCTTGAAACAGCGTTTTACCTAATGACTAAAATCACAGCCTTGAGCTTGGCGGCTCTTATTTCCGCTACCACATTCATCGGGTGCAACTCGCACACCGAGTATCCTTCGGAAGAGTTATCGTCGAGCGTTGCAGTATATTCTTTCAGCCTTCAGGCTGATACAAAAGTGCTTTCCGGCCTTGACTCAGTGTTCTTTTCAATAGACCTCGAGAAAGGCCGCATCTTTAATGCAACCCCTCTGCCATACGGTACTGCGACCAACAAATTGGTCGTGGACATCAAACTTGTAGAAGCCGTATCTGCAGTAAAGCTTACAGCTACACGCGCAGGACTTCCCGACACGACATACAACTACGGTACCAATCCGACCGACAGTATGGACTTTTCAAACGGTCCGGTAAAAATGGAAGTCGTATCTGCAAACGGACTAAACACCAGGACGTATACAATCAATGTAAACGTACATAAGGAGAAAGCCGACTCACTGTCGTGGGCAGAATCAGCCCGCAGGGAACTGCCTTCGGCTCTTGATAAACCTGCCAAGCAGAAAACAGTAGCAAACGACAATGGCTACTACTGCCTCAGCCGCACCGGCAATTCATGGTCGCTTGCAACATCCGATAGTCCGTCGGGCAACTGGGCTCTTTCTACACCCCAGCTTAGCGCCGATGCCGACATCAACTCATTCGCCGCAGCCGGAGAGAAACTCTACATTCTTGACAAGGGCAGTCTAATGACATCGTCCGACGGCAAGACATGGACCGCGACCGGCCGCAACTTTGCGAGCCTCTACGGCGCGTATGGCGACAAAATACTTGGTGCAGTCAACACTTCGGGCTCATGGAAAGTAGCCGAGTATCCCGGCGACGCCGAATACCCGATGCCCGAAGGCATGCCGGTAAGCAATACATCGCAACTCATACCTCTCGACTTCGAGATGACCGACAGTCGCCAGGTGATGATGATGGGCGGCATTAAAGCCGACGGCAGCCGCACATCGAATGTTTGGGCCTTCGACGGCAGGGAATGGGCATGCCTTACCAATCGTGCTATCAACAAGCAACTCAGCGACATTACAATCATACCTTTCTACACATTCCGCCGCGTAAACATCAATACCACACGCAAATATGTATGCATCATGGCATTAGGCGGCACCGACGGCAAGGATATAAACCGCACAGTCTACACATCTGTAGATTATGGCATGACATGGGTCGAGGGTGGCGATCAGATACAGCTGCCAACCTATATACCCACGGTTTATGGCGCACAGGCCTTTGTATCCGAGTCAGTATTGACCGACTCAAGGAGCTCGCAATGGCAGTATTACGGCAGCTCACGCGCCACCAAGCCTATCACAGAGTGGGAATGCCCGTATATTTATCTGTTTGGCGGATATGAAGCCAACGGCGACTTGTCGGCCAACATCTGGCGCGGCACTATCAACATGCTCACATTCAAACCAGTGCAGTAATGTCGATACTACGCCACATATCACGGCACGTGACGGGCTTGCGCTTTGCAGCGGCAAGTCTGTGCATGTTGTGCGCTGTGATATGTAGTGCGCAGACAGCACCGTATAAATTCGACCTCGGAGCCTCACTCGGCATGAGCGGATATATAGGCGATGCCAACCGCTCGAACATCTTCAAGAAACCGGGATTCGACGGCGAAGTGTCGATGCGCTATATCGGCGAAAGCCGTTGGGCATTGCGAGGAGTACTGTCGACATTCGGTCTCAGTGGCGACACATCGGGCATGAAAGATGTCCTGCCCGAAGATGCAAGCTACAGCTTCACCTCGCAAGTTTATGAATTAAGCGTACGCGGCGAGTTCAACTTCTTTGCCTATGGCATAGGAGAAACATACAAACGCCTACGCCGCTGGTCACCATATCTCACCTTGGGCGTCGGAGCAGCCTTGGCATCATCCGGCGGCAATACAGCGGCAGCGCTTACCATTCCCATGGGACTCGGCGTTAAATTCAAACTCCGCGAGCGTCTGAACCTCGGAGTGGAGTTTACAATGACAAAAGCATTCAGCGATAAATTCGACGGCCCTGAATTGGCCGATTTAAATCAAATAAAGACAGCGTTCTACAAAAACACCGACTGGTACTCGCGTCTAACCGTGGGTATATCGTATGAATTTGGCAAACGCTGCGAAACCTGCCATTATGTCGACTAATACAGAAAATATACTTGATAGCACACGTATGCCGGCACATGTCGCCATTATTATGGACGGAAACGGACGTTGGGCGCAAGCCCGCGGCTACGACCGTTCGGCAGGCCATGTAGAAGGAGTCACAACCGTGCGCCGTATTACCGAAGAGGCATCAGCCCTGGGTATCGGCTACCTCACATTATATACATTCTCGACAGAGAACTGGCAACGTCCGCAAGCGGAAGTTGATGCCTTGATGACGCTGATTGTCACCGCAATCGAACGCGAGACACCGGATCTAATCAAGAATAATGTGCGCCTGACAACAATCGGCGACCTCGACCGCATGCCGTCGTTTGCGGCCGACCGTATGCGCCGATGTATTGCCGACACATCGCACTGCACCGGCCTTACCCTCGTGCTTGCCCTGAGCTACTCGGCACGGTGGGAAATTATACGAGCCGCCCGCGAGCTTGCCCGCAAAGCAGCGTCGGGGCAGATACAACCCGAAGAAATTAACGAGGAACTATTCTCATCGCACCTTAGCACAGCCGGTATACCCGATCCGGACCTACTGATCCGTACCGGTGGCGACATGCGAGTGAGCAACTTCCTCCTTTACCAGATAGCATATACCGAACTCATTGTCACCCCAACCTATTGGCCGGATTACTCACGAGAGGACTTCCGCAACGATATAGCGACCTACCAGCACCGCCAACGTCGCTTCGGTAAGACCGGCGAACAGGTCAGCGAGAATGAGGATACCAAATAAAATACCGACATATCATCATCACATTATGCGATTAAAGATATTTCAGCTTGCAATACTAAGCCTCCTGCTTGTCAGCACCGTGATGCCGACGCAGGCACAGACCGCCAACGACACCATATACAGCCCGCGAGTACTGTACTCAGCGATGCCACGCGTATATGAAATAGCAGGAATCAGCGTAGAGGGCGCTCCCAACTACGACGATTACCTAATTCTCGGATATGCAGGTCTAAAGGTCGGAGACCGCCTCACCATCCCCGGCGACGATATCACCAACGCGGTAAAGCGACTGATGCGTCAGACACTGTTTGCTCAGGCCCGTATCGAACTTGAAAAAACAGTTGGCGACAAGGCATGGCTCAAGATAGTTCTCCGCACACAGCCCCGCATAGCATCGGTAGAGTATATCGGTGCAAAGAAAGGCGAAATCAAAGACCTGCAGGACCGTCTACAGCTTGTAAAAGGCAATCAGATTACACAAAATATCGTAAACCGCATAGAGAGCATTGTAGAAAAATTCTACAAGGACAAAGGTTTCGGCAACGCCACTTGCAAGGTACGTCTTCGCGAAGACTTATCGAACAAGAACGAAATGTTTGTCGATATCGTAATCGACAGGCACTCAAAGGTTAAGGTTCATAAAATCTATATCGACGGCAACGAGGTACTTAGCGACCGCGCAATCAAACGTGCGATGAAGAAGACCAATGAGAAAAACGACATCTGGAAACTCTTCAGCCAGAAGAAGTTTGTAGAGACCGATTATGAAGACGACCTTAACCGCATCCTTGATAAATACAACGAGAAAGGTTATCGCGATGCCCGTATCGTATCAGACAGCGTAGCCCCCTACGATGACAATAAAGTAGACGTGTTTATCAATGTAGACGAAGGCAAGCAATACTATATCAAGGACATCAACTGGGTCGGCAATACCATTTTCCCGACCGAGCTACTCGACGACTACCTCGGAATGAAACCCGGTGAAGTATACAACCAGAAGCAGCTACGCAAGCGCCTGAAAGAGGATGACGACGCGGTAGAAAACCTGTATATGGACCGAGGTTACCTCTTCTACCAGCTAATCCCTATCGAACGCGAAGTAACCGGCGACTCGATTTCGCTTGAAATGCGCATGATGGAAGGCCCGCAGGCACGTATCAACAACGTGATAATCAACGGCAACGACCGATTGTATGAAAAGGTTATCCGTCGCGAGCTTCGTGTACGCCCCGGCGCATTGTTCAGCAAGAGCGACCTTATGCGCTCGGCCCGCGAAATAGCACAGACCGGCCACTTCAACCCCGAGACCATGGACATACAGCCGCAGCCCAACGAGGAAAACGGTACAGTAGACATTGTATTCAACCTCGAGTCAAAGGCCAATGACCAGATCGAATTCTCGCTCGGCTGGGGCCAGACCGGTATTATCGGCAAGCTGCAGTTGAAATTTACCAACTTCTCGATCAAGAACCTCTTCTACCCCAGCACCTACCGCGGCATCATACCGCAGGGTGAGGGTCAGACATTCTCGATAAGCGCACAGACCAACGCCCGCTACTATCAGTCGTATGCGATATCATTCCTCGACCCATGGTTCGGCGGCAAGCGCCCCAACTCACTGTCGGTATCGGCATACTATAGCCGTCAGACCGGTGTGAACAGCTCGTTCTACAACCGTCAATGGGCCAATTCGTCGATGTGGGGCTCGGGCCTTGGCTACTTCCCCGGCGTCTACGGAGGCTACGGCAGCTATGGCTACGGCTACAACGACTACTACCAGAACAGTTACGAACAGTCGCTGGACCCCAACAAAGTACTCCAGATGATTGGTGTGAACGTAGGCTTTGGCAAGCGTTTAAAATGGCCTGATGACTGGTTTACCTTTACCGCCGAACTTGGCTACAACTGGTATTACCTCAAGAACTGGGACTACCTGTACTACATGAACACCGGTACATCGAATGCAATCGTGCTTGGCCTTACCCTTGCCCGCAACTCGATCGACAACCCTATTTATACACGTAGCGGTTCGCAGTTCTCACTCAATGTACAGATTACTCCCCCAGCACAGCTGTTTACAGGCAAACGCGACTGGAAGAAACTGTCGGAGCAGAATACAGTAGAGTCAAAGAAACAGCTCTACGAATGGATTGAGTATTGGAAAATCCGCTTCAAATCACGCACCTATACCCCGCTGTCGTCGAATCCCCAGTGGACACCGGTACTTATGACACGCTTCGACTTCGGTCTTCTCGGCAGCTTCAACAAGTACCTCAAGACACCGTTTGAGACCTTCTATGTAGGCGGTGACGGTATGTCGGGTTCATATACCTATGCAACCGAGACAATCGCGCTGCGCGGTTACGACAACGGTGTGCTTACCCCGTGGCGCCGCGAAGGCTATGCCTACACCCGCATGGGCATGGAGCTACACTTCCCCTTGATGCTGCAGCAGTCGACCACCATCTACACCCTTGCGTTCCTCGAAGCCGGTAATGCCTGGACCTCGGTATCGGAGTTCAACCCGTTCTCGCTCAAGCGTAGTGCCGGTGTCGGTGTCCGTATCCAGCTTCCTATGGTCGGCCTTATGGGTATCGACTGGGCCTACGGTTTCGACAAAGTCGACGGCAATCGCGGCGGCTCGCACTTCCACTTCATCCTTGGACAGGAATTCTAAGTATCATAAACGGCGGTTAAACTTTTTGAGGCTTCAAGCGTCTTAATATTATAGAAACACACAAAACCACAGCAAAATGAAAAAAATAGCCATTACCCTCCTCCTATTCTTCGCCGGCATCGCCGTAGCGTCGGCTCAAAAATTCGCTATGGTCGACATGGAGTATATATTTAAAAACGTACCAGCCTACGAAATGGCCAACGAACAGCTCAACCAGCTATCACAAAGGTGGCAAAAAGAGGTTGAGGCTATCGGCAAAGAAGCTGAAACAATGTATCAGAATTATCTTGCCGATAAAGTGTTCCTCACCGACGAACAGATAAAGAAACGCGAAGAAGAAATCGTAGCCAAGGAAAAGGCAGCCACCGAACTTCGCTACAAATACTTCGGACCGGAAGGCGAACTATACCAGAAACGCCAGACCCTGCTGAAACCCCTACAGGATGATGTATACAATGCCGTGAAGAAAGTAGCGGAAGAACGTGGCTTCCAGGCAATCTTCGACCGCGCCTCGGCATCGGACATAGTATACGCATCGCCGCGCATCGATATCTCAAACGATGTACTTGCTAAATTAGGTTATTCGAATTAATTTAGTTAATTTTGCAGAAGAAAAAATATAATAAACAACAAAACAATATGTTCAAAAAACTCCTTTTAGCACTTGCAGTGGCCCTGCCTCTGAGCACCATGGCCCAGAAATTTGGCGTAGTAGACCTCAACGCAGTATTCACATCGATGCCGGAGGCAGCAGAAATGCAAAAAGAAATGCAGGAACTTTCGAAGCAGTACGAATCAGAGCTTCAGAAACTTCAGGAACAAGTCAACAAACTCTACACCGAATATCAGGCAATTCAAGATGACCCCAATACAGCCCAGTCGATCAAAGACCGCCGTATGCAGGACATCCAGGACGCCATGCAGAAAGCCGACCAGTTCCGCAACACAGCATCGCAGGACATTGCCAGCGCACAGGAAGCCAAAGCAATGCCTATCCAGTCTAAGATTACCGACGCTATCAAGGCTGTAGGAGTTGAAGGTGGCTATACCTTTATCTTCCCCAACGAACCCCAGCTCCTTCTTTACACCGGAACAGACGTAACAGACCTTACCGAGCAGGTAAAAGCCAAAATCGCCAGCACAAAAACAGTTGGCGCAAAATAAAAGATTTAAGAATCGCATAACGGACTTGCAATAAGTCAAAGCCGTCGAAACTTAAATATACGTCACAAGATAAAGCGCTCTACGTCAATTTATTTGTCGGAGAGCGCTTCTTAGTTTACCCGACACTCATTAATCCTCATAACGAAACAGAAATGATAGAGCCTCTTTACCGAGCAGATGACAATCGCTACGACAATGGTATGAGCTATACCCGCGCCGGACGTAGCGGCATCCTTCTACCCCGCGTATCCCTTGGGATGTGGCATAATTTCGGAGAAGTCGACCCACTTCAGCGCAGCAAAGAAATCATACACTACGCCTTCGACCATGGAGTGACATCATTTGACCTTGCCAATAATTACGGCCCCGGCTACGGCACGGCAGAAGAAACCTTCGGCTACATATTCAACAAATCGCTTCGCCCCTATCGCGACGAAATGTTTATAGCCAGCAAAGCGGGTTACGACATGTGGCCCGGCCCTTACGGCAACTGGGGCTCACGCAAATACCTGTTTGCCTCGCTCGACCAGAGCCTCAAACGCATGGGGCTTGAATATGTAGATGTATTCTACAGCCACCGCTACGACCCGGAGACCCCGCTTGAAGAAACCCTACAGGCACTCGTAGATATTGTAAAACGAGGCAAAGCCCTGTATGCCGGCATTTCTCGTTGGCCTCTTGAGGCGACTAAATTCGCATTGAAATACCTGAGTGAGCGCGATGTTCCGTGCCTGCTGTTCCAGGACCGATATAATATCTTTGACCGCCATGTTATAGAATCGGGGGTACTCGAAGCTATATCCGAGGGCGGCTGCGGATTTGTATCGTTCTCGCCGCTTGCGCAAGGTATGCTCACCAACAAGTACCTCAACGGCATACCCGAGAACTCACGAGCAGCACGAGGCGGGCACCTAAAAGCAGAGCAAATCACGCCTGAAGTGATAGAGAAAATACGCTCGCTGAACTCACTTGCCGAGCAGCGCGGCGAAACCCTTGCCCAAATGGCCCTTTCGTGGGTTTTGGCCGACAAGCGCGTGACATCAGTAATCGTAGGCGCAAGTTCGGTAGCACAGCTTGCCGACAGCCTCAGCTCAGTATCTGCACCGTCGTTCACCGAAGAAGAAATGGCAATGATTGACAGACTATCAATCTAAAAAAACCGAGGCGAAATCGCCTCGGTTTTTTTAGATTGTAGAATTCATAATTCATAATTGCCTCGCTGAAGCTCGGCGCATAGGACAAAAATAATAATATCAACCACCGGGAGACAGGGCAAATTTGAGGGATTGATATTCACAATATAATCAAATAACAACCTGTATAACTTCGACAACCGGTAAAACAAAACATTTAATCGAGAGAGAGAAGAGATAGAGATAAGTGCACAAATTTTTTATTTTTTTAAGAAAAAAGTTGGTAGGCTGTGCCAAAAGCACTATCTTTGTGGAACTTTTCGACAAAACGTACCAATCATTATAAATCTTTCTACAATTTTTATGGAAAAAGCTTCTAAGCAACACTCGTTGCAGGCTTTAACTTTAGGTCTACTTGCCCTTTGCGCAGGCGGATGTATGGATCATGATTATGATCTTACCGAAGATATAGACCTTAAGATACAGCTTGGCGGCGAGTCACTTACTGTTCCAGCGAGCAATACTGATGTCATCACTCTTTCGCAGATTCTTGACCTTGACCCCAACGATCCCAATGGCTCTATCAAAACGGTTAGCACAGAAGGCGAATATGGTCTATCTGTAGGCGATTATGTACTTGTACAGGAAGGGGAATCAACACCATCGCAATTCGAAGTACCCACAGTCGTAATCGGAAATATCAACGGTAATACAGCAACCACTACCCTGCCAGAGTTCTACAATATAACAGGTGATGCAATTATAACCCAGGAGGCCCACCCGACCCACAACACCATCCACCTGCAGGATGACAATGTTACCAAAGAACTCGTGTCGGTCGAATCGGCAGACCTCGATGTTAGAATCGACTTCGAAGTTGGCTATCAGTCGGACGACTTCACCGGCACCGCATATATCGAAGAAGGCTATACCGCAATATTTGACCCGTCGTGGACAGTAGAAATCAAGGATGCCGCCACAGCAGAGTACCTTGAAATGGAGAATGCCAATACGATGCGATTCAAAAAGCGCTATGCAGTCACCCCCACTACCCCCCTTGTAGCACGAATCAACCTTGTACGAATCGACTTTACCAAGGTGCCGGCAGGCCAGGGCCTTTACGCACCGGGCCACTTCCTGATCGACAGCCGCATGGAATCGAAGGGTAATATCAGCCTTACCATCGGCGACCTACCCCTCGGTCAGAAAGCCAACCTCACCCTTGTAACCTCGACAAAAGTATCGGAAGCCAACATCTTGAAAGTACGCGGTGTAGTAGACCCCAAAATCGATATCACAGCCACAGACTTCGAGATTAACGATGTGCCTGATTTCCTGAGCGATCCCGAGAATAAACTCGATATCGCCAATCCTCAGATCCGCATCATCATTACCAATACATCGCCCCTTTCAATCGAGCTCAACGGCCAGCTGTCATCGTACTGCGACAATGCGGAAACAGCTACCGTAGGTATCGGTAAAGAATACGGCACAGCGCCCATGATTGTGAACGGCAACAGCACAACCGAGTTTGTGATCTGCCGCCAGGCCACCGACGAAACAGCCAACAACATCGTAGTACCCAACCTGAGCACTCTCATCGAGACTATCCCCGACCGCTTCAGCTTCCACAACGCTACATCGAAGGCAATCCTCGAAACGGCCGAATACACCCTTGGCACCTCGTATACCTACGATTGCAAGTACAAGGCAGTAATTCCCCTTGCATTCGGCGAGACAATGAAGCTGCACTATACTCATGAAGAAAAAGACTGGGATACCGACCTTGACAAGTATAATTTCAATACTGTAGAGTTGACAGCCGACGTTCTCAACGCCGTACCCCTCGACATGACCCCCAGCGCCATCGCCCTTGACAACAACAATGAGGAGCTTACAACCGTAACCGTAGCCGTAGAAGGCGAAGTAAAGGCCGGCACACCCGCCCAGCCCACTACTACACCGCTCAAGATTACAGTACGCTCGACCGGCGAAAACATCAAAAACCTCTCCGGTATCCGCGTGGTTTTCGATGCAACATCAAACAGCGCTTACCGCGGCATTAATCTCAACAAAGAGCAGTCTCTTAAATTCAACAACATACGTATCACCGTCAAAGGCGGCGTGACCGTCGACCTCAATGATTAAACATCATGACAACAGCAAAGAAACTCATCATTAGTCTCGCAGCCTGCACCGCACTCAGCGCTGCCGCACAGGAGGCTCCGCGCACAGCATACTTCCTCGACGGTTACTCGTATCGTCATGAACTGAACCCCGCATTTAGCGGCGAACGCAACTATGTGTCGATTCCAGTACTTGCGAATATGAACTTAGGAGTGTTCTCGAATGTGGGCGTAAACACATTCCTCTACAAGACCCAGCCCGGTAGCCAGTACAAACTGACAACCTTTATGAGTCCGACAGTCGATGCCAACACATTCCTGAACAAACTTGGCAACAACAACCGAATCAACGGCAACTTCGATTTTACGATAATGTCGGCCGGTTTCCGCGCATTCAATGGCTACAACACCATTAGTTTAGGCGTTAATGCCAATATGGGTGTAAACCTGCCCAAGGACCTGTTTGCATTCATGAAACTCGGCCAGACCGGTCCGGATACACAGTATCACTTAGACGACCTTCGCCTTCAAGCATCGGCAACAGCAGAAATCGCCCTTGGCCACAGTCATAAAATCAACGACAAACTCAATGTAGGCGCAAAGGTAAAAATGCTGCTCGGTATCGGTAATGCCACAGCCCATATCAAGAACATGGATGTAGTATTCGGTCACGATAAATGGCAGATCAAAGCAGACGGCGAGTTGATGTTGTCGGGCGGTTCAAACCTGTATGTGCCCACCAAACAGGAAGCAGGCAAGGAATTCGACAATCCCGGCGATGCCGACCTGATAGAATGGGGCGACATCGACTATAAAAATTTCGGTCTTTCGGGCTTTGGCCTTGGCTTCGACCTTGGTGCTACCTATCAGCTGTTGCCCGACCTTCAGCTGTCGGCAGCAATCACCGACCTTGGCTTTATGAACTGGGCTCACGCAATCACCGGCCGCACCGGCCAGGGCACATGGACATTCGACGGCTTCAACAATATCGCTATCGACAACAGCCAGCCCGAAGAAAACAAGCTCGATAAACAGCTCGACCGCCTATGGGACGATATGCAGGAAGTAATCAATATCCACCGCGACAAGAACGGCGAAGGCAGCTATACCAAGGCCCTTCACGCCACACTCCGTATCGGTGCAGAATACAAGATGCCATTCTACCAGAACCTTACCGGCGGCTTCCTTTTCACATCGTACTTCGGCGGCATCTCATCGTGGACAGAAGGTCGCTTCTATGCCACAGTTAAACCGGTGAAATGGTTTGACGCCACAATCAACTACGGTGAATCGACCTACGGTTCGTCGTTCGGCTGGATGCTCAACTTCCACCCCAAAGGATTCAACTTCTTTATCGGCAGCGATCACCAGTTCTTCAAAGTGACACCTCAACTTGTACCTGTCGGCCACGCCACAGCCAACATCAACTTAGGTTTCAATGTGACCTTTGGTTCGTAAGGAACTCATAAAAACGATAAAATAACACATTCAAAAGACGGCTTTCATTGCGAAGGCCGTCTTTTTTTATTAATTTTGCATCAAAAGAACGAAGTATGACCACACACGATACAAATGCCGAATATTCATCAGCGTTGAAGCGCTGCCGCGATGTCTTCGCAGCCAAACTGGAAGACTACGGCGCCTCGTGGCGCATAATGCGCCCGGAGGCAATCACCGACCAGCTCTTTATCAAAGCCAAGCGTATCCGTACCTTGCAGACAACGGGTGTATCGAAAGTCGACGAGGGCATAGTGCCGGAATTTATCGGCATAGTAAACTATGGTATCGTAGGAGTGATACAGCTGCGCCTTGGGTATGCCGACAGCAAGGACATAAGCAAAGAGCGAGCCCTCGAGCTTTACGACAGCATAGCCGGAGAGGCCCACAGCCTTATGACAGCTAAAAACCACGACTACGGCGAAGCATGGCGATCGATGCGCGTGCTTTCGTTCGACGACCTTATCCTGACCAAAATAGAGCGCACCAAAGAAATCGAAGACCACAAGGGTGTGACCAAGGTGTCGGAAGGCATCGATGCGAATTATTTCGATATGGTAAACTATGCCATTTTCGCACTGATAAAACTCAGCGATGAAGCTTAGTACCCGACTGCGTCTTCGCAGGGCAATGGTGTGGGTGTCGCGATTAATCGTCGGCACCACATTTATTATCTCCGGCTGGGCCAAAGCTATTGATCCCTGGGGATTTGTAATCAAGGTAAACGAATACCTTGAGGCCTGGGGGCTTTCGGCTCCACACGAAGCCGTTGTAGCAGCCTGTGTGACCTTAGCTTGTATCGAGTTTCTGACCGGCATCCTGCTTGCGACAGGGTCGCTCAAGCGCACGTCGGCACTCCTTGCATCGGCAATGATGCTGGTGATGTTGCCGCTAACATTGTATATCGCAGTAGCCAACCCGGTAGCCGACTGTGGATGCTTCGGCGACTTTGTCATACTCTCGAACTGGGCAACATTTGGCAAGAATGTGGTGCTGAGCATCTTGGCCGGTTATCTACTTGTACGCAACAAATCGGTGGGCGGTCTATATCCCGGCGCTATACAGTGGCTCGAGATAACAGTATCGCTTACGTTCCCCTTGTTTCTTGCCCTTGCCGGGTATCAGATTCAGCCTCTTATAGATTTCAGGCCTTATAAAACCGGCACGCCTATATTCACCGGCATCGAAAGCACGGACAAGGAAGAACTATTCGTATACGAAAAGGACGGCGAGCGGCAGCAGTTTTCGCTCGACGCACTCCCCGACAGCACGTGGACCTTTGTAGAGGCCGAAGAAAGTGCTGATAGCGAAGGCTTCGGCGGAGGCATTGCGGTAAACGATTCCGAGGGTTATGATATTGCCGACGAAATCGTAGATGACCATTCACGTCAGATATTCCTGATTGTACCCGAGCCCGATATGCACTACCTGATACATGCGCATTATGTAGAGCGTATGGCAGAATTTGCCCGCCGCACAGGTGTTGAATTCATAGCCATTGTCGGGGCGCAGGGTGTAGACATGGAGCGTTGGTCGGACTGGACCCGCCCTGATTTCCCCGTATATACGGCAGATGCAACGGCTCTTAAGCAACTTGTGCGTGGCATCGAGGCATTTGTGTATACAGACGGCGGCATTATACAATGGAAACGCACGCTACAGTCGATGCCATCGACGCTGCCCGACAGTGTATCGGCCATAGAGCTTGACCGCCTCAAAGCACCCGACGACGGACATACACACACCATCGCCCTGATGATATACCTTGCGTCGATGCTGGTGATCTATCTTCTCGGGCTGTCGCCCAAGGTGATACGCCTGTTTGTCCGTCTCGGCAAAATGGGCAAGACGGGCAAGCCCGCGCAATAGTATCGCTGCAAGTACTTAGAGTTAAATATCATTAAGGGCCGATAGGTACCTGCTCAAGGTTTCGCCTGTTATAACTTGCTCAGTTATATTTGTTTTTGCGGAATCGGGCTGCTATGAAACGTCCTAAAATGTTACTATCATCGCTAAGTCTTTAACAAAAAACATATTGGGCAGAAGGTTTGCAGAGCATCACTATTTGATAATTGTCGAAATTATTCGTAACTTTGTATGATATCCACATCCGACCGATTATGAAATATCTCTTTGTTCCTGTACTTTTGCTTTCGTCTTATGCCTCGGCGCTTGATTTTGAGGGCACAACGTATGTGCCAGTCGAGATTAAGGCAGAAGCGTCGACAGGCCTCGATGCCATATATGTAGTAGCCGACACCCACGGAGTGACCATGGTGTATACAGCCGCATCGGCAAGTTCGACCGTAAAATGGTCGCGCTACTCGCGCATGGGGGCGGCATACAGCGAGGAGCTCAGCCCCAAACGCGAGGGAAACAAGTTGTCGATTGCCTGCGATGCCGACGATATGGGATATGTAATCGAGGAAAACGGTCGCAGTCGGTATTACTGGATAATAAATTATGCCGGGCATCAACTCAACTTGCATTCGGTGAGCATACTACCCGAGCAGGATTGCGACCGCACGCATTTGGGATTCAGCGGCTCGGCATCCGAACTCGATGCGTATTCACCCTTGGGCCGCCATATATCGGTAAGCCGCGAACTTGAGGTAAGATACAACAGCCTCGAATTCGACAGCGACGCTTTTGCTTACAGACCAACGACGAAAACCGGCATTATCAAGGGTATTGAATCGACCTTTAGTGTGACAGCTCCGCTGGTGCAGACTTCGTTTACCCTCTCGGGCGACAGGTTTTTGAAAGCCTGGGGGCAAGAGCAAAGCATCGAATCAGCTACCTTTGACACGCAGAGTGTCGAAGCCAATACCCGCGCAACCCAGATCCAGCGCGAGGCCGACAACGAGCAGCGAGTAGAAAGCGACGGGCTGGGAGGGTCTGCCCCGGCCGATATTACTTTCGAAGCCGCCGTGACTGATGCGGCAATTTTCAATGAATGGCAGATTTCGAGGTCGCCCGACTTCGCCGACGTTTTGAATTCTTACAACGACCTCGAGTTTTCATATACATTTACCGAGCAAGGCACAACGTATGTACGTTTTACAGCGAACAATGCAGCCGGAACGTGCCCTTACGAGAGCGAGACATACAAAGTATTTATCGGCGAGTCGAAGCTCGATATCCCCAATGCCTTCTCGCCCGACTCATCGCCGGGAGTAAACGACGAATGGAAGGTAAGTTACAAGTCGATTGTCACCTACAAATGTACGATATTCAACCGGTGGGGCAAGAAACTTTTCGAAAGCGAGAATCCGGCACAAGGCTGGGACGGCAAAGTTGGCGGCAAGGTAGTGCCTCCGGGCGTGTATTTCTATGTTATCAAAGCCGTAGGAGCAGACGGTGTTAAATACGACCGAGCCGGAGATATCAATATCATCGGATTTACCGACAATACAACGAATACAACGAATCCTGACTTATAAAATATGAATATCAAAATATTGTTTATCGGCATGTTGGCTATCGCACCCATGGTGCAGGCCCAACGTACCCAGCCTGAATTTGCAGAAGTTTATTGCCCGGAAGTTCCGGCATCGGTCAATCTCTGTGGCAAGACTATCAACCTTGACCGCAGCGACATGTACGAGCGCTTCGACCGCGAACTCAGTTCGATAGTCTACACCCACGGCACCACTATGCTGATAATCAAGCGAGCCAATCAGTATTTTCCAGAATTATCAGCGATATTGCGAGCCAACGGAGTACCCAACGACCTACTCTACCTTGCCTGCATAGAGAGTTCGCTCAACACACGCGCCTACTCGCCAGCCAAAGCAGCCGGTTTCTGGCAGTTTATAGCTTCGGCAGCGAAAGAATACGGCCTTGAAATAAACGACGAGGTAGATGAGCGCTACAATATAGAAAAATCAACTGTAGCAGCATGCAAATACCTCAAAAAGGCCTATGCCCGATATGGCGACTGGCCCTCTGCCATGGCAGCGTACAACGGGGGGCAGGCACGCATATCCCGCGAACTCGACGCCCAGAACGCCACAACATCGCTCGACCTTTACCTGGCCGAAGAAACTACCCGCTATCCCTACAGGGTCATGGCAATGAAAACAGTGCTCGAAAACCCGGCCAAGTATGGTTTCCGTCTGCGCGACGACCAACTGTACCAGCCTCGCAAATATAAGATAGTGGAAGTCAACGGCCCTGTTGAAGACTGGCCTACCTGGGCTAAGAAACAAGGCATCAACTACTCTATCCTTCGCGAAGAGAACCCTTGGATCAGAGCGAAAAAACTCACCAACAAAACAGGCAAGACCTACAAGGTACGTATTCCACTGCCCGAGTCGATGTCGCGCCGCAAAGCCGGAGTGCGCACATTCAACAAGGCATGGACCACCGGAAACTAACGGCCGATTTAAGTTTCGCAAGTAGAATACAACAACCAAGTTGAGCTTTAGAAACTTAAGTTGTTTCAGTGTAGATATACGAATGACCACCGACACACATAGACCAACAATTGCAGACGACGGCACCGAGGGACTTATCGAAGTAATCGGAGCACGCGTCAACAACCTAAAAAATATCAACGTTGCCATCCCCCACCAATCGCTCACAGT
This sequence comes from Bacteroidales bacterium M2, assembly GCA_001689415.1. Classification (GTDB taxonomy): domain Bacteria; phylum Bacteroidota; class Bacteroidia; order Bacteroidales; family Muribaculaceae; genus CAG-873. The sequence continues at coordinate 33,781 of LUJM01000096.1, forward strand.
GATTACCGGTTTGAGTGGCAGCGGCAAATCATCGCTTGCTTTCGACACAATCTTTGCCGAAGGCCAGCGTCGTTATATCGAAACATTCTCGGCATACGCCCGCAATATGCTCGGCAAGCTCGAGCGCCCCGAGGTAGACCATATAAGCGGTCTGTGCCCCGTTATCGCAATCGAGCAAAAGACAGTAAACCGCAATCCGCGCAGTACTATCGGCACCACCACCGAGGTATACGACTTCCTGCGACTCCTGTTCGCACGAATCGGCAAGGCTCGCAGCTATATCTCGGGGGCTGAAATGGTGAAGTATACCGACGAGAAAATCGTAGATCTCATACTGGAGAAGTACGACGAACGCAAGGTCTATATCCTGGCACCATTGGTCAAAAACCGCAAGGGCCACTACAAAGAGCTTTTCGAACAGCTCACCCGCAAGGGGTTCATCAATGTGCGCGTCGACGGCAAACTGCTCGAAATCACACCCGGAATGCGGCTTGACAGATACAAGAACCACAGCGTAGAGCTGGTAATCGACCGTCTGAAAGTCAATGCCAAAGACCGCGAACGAATACTTGCATCGGTTGACAGCGCTCTTGACCAGGGCGATAAAGAAATGCTCGTATGCGATGCCGAAACCAACGAGGTGGCATACTACAGCCAGGAGCTCATGGACCCGGTATCGGGAATTTCGTACCACGATCCGGCCCCGCATAACTTCTCGTTCAACTCGCCGCACGGCGCATGCCCGCGATGCAAGGGTCTGGGCTATGTGAATATCATCGACAGGGCAAAAATCGTACCCAACGAAAAACTCAGCATTCACGGCGGAGCGCTCGTACCACTCGGAAAATATCGTGAAACGCTGATATTCTTACAGATACGTGCTATTCTCGAGGCCTACGGATTTACAATCAAAACGCCTTTTGCAGAACTGAGCGAAGAGGTTGTAGACGAGATATTTAATGGAACAACCTCAGTGCCGCGACTGGAGGGCAATACCTACTCCGGATTCGAGTATTTCCGCACCTACGACGGGCTGATAAAATTTATCGAACAGAACGGCGACGAAGACGGTTCGTACCAGGATCGCAAATGGAGCGGGCAGTTCGCCACAAGGTGTGTCTGCCCGGAGTGTAATGGTTCAAGGCTCAACAAGGAGGCCCTGCACTTCTATGTTGACGGCAAGAATATAGCCGAGCTGTCGGCACTCGACATCGACGACCTTGCCATGTGGGCCTCAACAGTAATGGACCGTCTCGACAATCGCGACCGCAAAATAGCATCTGAAATCATCAAAGAGATTTCGACACGACTGCACTTCCTCGTTGATGTCGGATTGAGCTACCTACAACTCAATCGAGCCTCGGGCACACTCTCGGGCGGCGAGAGCCAGCGCATCAGACTGGCGACACAGCTTGGTAGCGAGCTTGTAAACGTGCTTTACATACTTGACGAACCGTCGATAGGCCTTCATCAACGCGACAACCGCCGCCTCATCGATTCGCTTAAACGACTTCGCGACGCAATGAATACTATAGTCGTAGTCGAACACGACAAAGATATAATGCTCGAAGCTGACTATGTGGTAGATATCGGCCCCGGAGCGGGACGCAAAGGCGGCGAAGTGGTCTTCCAAGGAACTCCGGCACAAATGCTTGAGACAAATACCGTAACAGCACAATACCTCAACGGCACACGCAAAATCGAGACCCCTGCGCAACGACGCAAAGGCAACGGCAAGACGCTGACACTACGCGGCGCGACCGGTCATAACCTGCAAAATGTAGATTTGACATTAGAACTCGGCACATTGACAGTAGTTGCCGGCGTATCCGGTTCGGGTAAGTCGACACTCGTCAACGGCACGCTCCAACCCATTCTGAGCAAGCACTTTTACCGTTCGCTCGAAGAACCACTACCCTACCGTGAAATCGAGGGCATAGAGAATATCGACAAGGTTGTGACCGTAGACCAGTCACCGCTTGGCCGCTCACCACGCTCAAACCCGGCTACATATACCGGAGTGTTCACCGACATCCGCAACCTATTCGTAGCGCTCCCCGAGGCAAAGATTCGCGGATACAAACCCGGACGATTCAGCTTCAATGTAGCCGGAGGCCGGTGCGAGGCTTGCAAAGGAAATGGCTATAAGACCATAGAAATGAACTTCTTGCCAGACGTGCTCATACCTTGCGAGGAATGCCACGGCAAACGGTACAACCGCGAGACACTTGAAGTACGCTTCAAGGGCAAATCGATTGCCGATGTACTCGATATGACTATCAACCAAGCGTGCGAGTTTTTTGCAGGCATACCAAATATCTTCAAGAAAATCAAGGTATTGCAAGATATCGGCCTGGGCTACATCAAACTCGGCCAGCCGTCGGCCACACTGTCGGGCGGCGAGAACCAGCGCGTCAAACTTGCCACCGAGCTCGCCAAACGCGACACCGGGCGCACGCTCTTTATCCTCGACGAGCCGACCACAGGCCTTCACTTCGACGATATCAACACCCTCATGACAATCCTCAACAAGCTCGTTGACAGAGGTAATACCGTACTTGTGATAGAGCACAACCTCGACGTGCTTCGCCTTGCCGACCGCCTGGTCGACATGGGACCGGAAGGAGGACGCGGGGGAGGAAGAATCCTCGCCCAAGGCACTCCCGAAGCCGTAGCAGGCACCGACTCGCCCACAGCGCCCTTCCTGCGTGACGAAGGTATAGTACCGCTACGTCAAGGATGAATCACGGATAATCTTTTTATCTTAAATGCAATAGTTTATGTGAAATATTGTTATATTTGCAGCATGAATACCACCTCGAAGAAATATGGCTAATACTTGGTTGAAAAAGATGTTCCGCGCCGAAGTTGCCGGAGTTCTGGTTGCTTTGGTTGGATTGTTTATCGCCCTACCACAATTTCAGAAAGACGCACTTGCAGAGTTAACAATACACAATCGTTACGAGTTAGAAAACAAAACGGTATTTGTTTGCGACCGTAACTCCGACGCACTGTCGGCGATATTGCCTGAATTGAGCAACGGGACCAAGTATTCGCTCAATAACTTTTCATTGAGATATAGTTTCCGTAACCTACCGACAGATTACGTAGTTTCCGACGAATTCAAGTCGAGGCCCGGCATAGATAAAACAGATTTCATATACGACAGTCATACACTCTATGCGCACACGAGTGTCGAATCACCTATAAAGAGCCTCACGATAAAAGGCTATACCACAATCAGCTATACTATCGAATATACATTCGACGGAATATCTGACAAGGGCATAATCACCGGCAGGGTTACCATGACCGACAGCGAACCGGCCAAACCATACTATCTATATACAGAAGGCAAATTGACATATGTCGGGGTAGATACGTCAAATGCTTTGGCCGAACCGCAAAGTGCAGAGACGACTGAAAAGGAGACGGCGGAAGACAACTCATCCACCTCATGGGGAAAATCGATCTTTTGTATCCTCATAGTCTTCGGTTGCGCGACAGTTGCCTACCTTATCTTCTGCATCAAAATCGACGGCAAAGAAATAGGCGAAATAATCGAGGACAAATTACCTGAATGGCTATTTTTCATAGTAATTTTCATATGGTTGCTTGCTATCCCACTGCTTGTATCGATATTTGTATTTTTTCCATTGCTATGGTAAAATCATTGCGGGTCTTCGTTAAAAGTTTTTAAGCGATTTTTAAGAGTGCTGAAAATTTTGTAAATTTGTATGTTATGAAAAAGCGATTTAGCTCTTATTCCAAATACTTCATTTTCACAATTATAGCCACATTGGCTATAGCATGTGAAGATGACCCTCAAGTACCTCAGTCAGAGACGAAAGGCCGCATGGTGCTTGTATACCAGGTAGCAAACAACAATCTTAGCCGCTATAGCGACGACGACTACAACGAAATGCTGCAAGGAGCAGGCGATATCGGCAGCGATAATCACTTGTTGGTTTACCGTCACTCACGCACCGTATCGCCTATGCTTGTAGAAGTGAAGGCCAACGGTGTCGACACCCTGTACACATACGATACTGCAACCAGTTCGGTCGATATAAGCCGTGTGGTTAAAGTAATTGAGGATGCCAAGAAATATGCCAATGCCGAGCAGTACGGCCTTGTACTGTGGAGTCACGGCTCCGGCTGGATTCAGGACGGAATGGAGCAGACCGGAGTAAAACGAAGCTTCGGCGACGACGGCGGAAAAAGGATGAACAGCACAGACCTCGCCACAGCACTGCAACAGGCCGGCGGTTTCGACTGGATTTATTTCGATTGCTGCTACATGATGTCGGTAGAGACCCTCTACGAGCTGCGCAACACGGCAAAGTTCTTTGTCGGAAGTGTTACCGAGCTTCAATTGCCGGGCATGCCTTACCACCTGAATATGAAGTACTTCTTTGCACCCGGCGAGAGCGATTTAGTCGGTGCAGCACAGAGCACCTTCGATTATTACCTCGAGCGCATAGCAGCTACGCCGAAAGATATCACCAACAACTACTGCACTATGAGCGTGGTCAAGGCTTCGGCTCTTGACGAACTTGCCCGTGTCACCCGCAACATTTACGCCGAAGCAGAGAAATCCCTGCCCGACGGATTTGTGCCGCAACGATACTCGAATGTTCGCGAGACAAGTTGCAACTACTTCGATTTCGGTCAGTACGCCAACGCATTGGCAGCCAATGGGAATGAAGAATTCAACAAGGCACTTGCCGATGCCGTGCTTTACGATGCCGCCACCAAATATTTGCGAGAGCTCCCGATCGAACATCACAGCGGCATGTCAACCTACATACTCCGTGCAAGCTCCTCACATACAAACAAAAACTATCAGTCGCTGTCGTGGTATCACGACGTAGCCAGCGTACTTAAATTCTAAACAAGATGATATTACAGATTCCGAACATAACACCACAGTTGCCCGACTCTATACCAAGTGTCGACAAGGAAGTGTCAATGCTTTCGTCGCTGTCGTTCGACGAACTCATATCCCGGCTCATCAGCACCGGCGTTACATTTGTGATCAACCTCGCTATCGCAATCCTGGTATTCTACCTCGGACGGTTGATTATAAACAAATTATACAAATTTATCAGTGGCATATTCGTCAAACGGCGCCTCGACCAGTCGCTTGCAACCTTTGTGCTGAGCCTGGTGCGGATAGTACTCTATTTCCTGCTCATCGTCACTGTGATAGGTATTCTCGGTATCGAGACATCATCGTTTATCGCACTCTTTGCCTCTGCCGGCGTTGCCATAGGTATGGCACTTAGCGGCACATTGCAGAACTTTGCAGGCGGAGTGCTTATACTGCTGCTCAAACCTTACAAAATCGGTGACTTCATCGAGACCCAGGGCTACTCGGGTACGGTGCGCGACATACAGATATTCAGCACCATAATCTGCACACCCGACAATAAATCTATCATCATACCTAACGGCGGCCTTTCGACCGGCACCATAAACAACTACAACAAAGAGGATTACCGCCGTGTAGACTGGGTAGTAAGCATCAGCTACGGCGACGATGTTGATGTTGCCCGCAAGGCAATTCTCGATATAATAGCATCCGATGACCGCATCGTAAGCCGATTTATCGAAGATGATCGCAAGAAACGCATAGCCGAAGAGGCTGTAAAAGAGGCTGAGGAAAAACAGAACCAGATCGACGAGACTATTGAAGAAGAACCTCGCCGCGGTCTGTGGCGTATATTCGGTCATAAACGTCGACCGTCGATACCTAAGCCTGAAGACCTGCCTTCGCCCAGCGAAATCTTCAATACCCAGCCTAAAGACTGCTCACCGGCAGTCAAGGTGGGCAGCCTTGCAGCAAGCAGCGTAGACCTGAAAGTGAACGTATGGACCCGTTCAGACTTCTACTGGGGCGTATACTACGACCTCAACGAACGCTTCTACAAAGAGCTCCCCGAAGCCGGCATCCACTTCCCCTACCCCCAGCTCGACGTGCATGTACAGCACAGTTAAACACATGAGCCACGCGATTTTACAGAATTATATAACAGAGAGTAAACCGTATAAACATGAGAATTATCCCATTTCTTGCCATGGCAGCACTGCTCCCCGGAGCCTGTAGCAAACAGGCTAAAATAGAGTATCCGTCAGCCCCGAACGACAGCACCAGCTACGAGGCATTCGGCATGACAGTCAACGACCCTTACCGCCCGCTCGAAAACGATACGGCAGCGGCAACCCTTGCCTGGGTCGAGGCTGAGAACAAAGTGACACAGGACTACCTGTCGCAAATCCCCTTCCGCAACGATATACACCGCCGTCTCGAGACCCTCAACCGCTTCGGCCGTCAGGGTCTGCCGACAAAAGAGAGCGACGGCAAATACTACTTCTTTGCCAACGACGGCAGCAAGAATCAGAGCGTACTATACCGAGCAGACAGCTTCGACGGTACTCCAGAGGTATTCCTCGACCCCAACACACTTAGCGAGGACGGAACAGTAGCGCTGACCGGTGTTTTCCAAAGTCCTGACGGCAAGTACACAGCCTATACTATTTCTCGTTCGGGCAGCGACTGGACAGAAATATATGTAATGGACACCGCCACCGGCAAACTCCTCGACGACCACATCGTATGGGCTAAATTCACTGACGCACAGTGGCACGGCGACGGATTCTACTACAGTGCTTACGATGCCCCCGAAGCCGGTAAAGAATTCAGCAACGCCAATACCGGCCACAAAGTATATTACCATAAAATCGGCACACCGCAGAGCGACGACCGCCTTGCATTCGAAGATGCCGAGCACCCATTCCATTTCCACAGCGCAGTTATAGCCAAAGACGGCAGCGCCATGGCAATAGTAGGCGGTGGTGAAGGCACAGGTGAGTCTGTGATGATGCGCGACATGCGCGGCAACAACAGCAAGTGGATTACCATTGAAGGTTCGCAGGACTATACCAACGCACCCATTGCCATAATCGACGGCAAGATGTACCTATATACATCGGTAGGGGCACCCCGCAACCGCTTTGTAGTCGTGGACCCCAAAACACCCACATCGAAAGACTGGAAAGAAATCATACCTGAAGACCCCGAAGGCGGCGTGCTGACATCGGTACAATTTGCCGGTCCGAACCACCTCATTGCAGTTTTTGACCGCGATGCATCGAATCACGCATACGTCTATACAACCGACGGTAAGCTTGTTCACGAAATCGAACTGCCCACCTACGGCACAGTGAGCGTATCGTCGAGCCGCGACAACGACGAAGTTTACTATGCATTCTCATCGTTTGTTTATCCCTCTGCACTTTACAAGTACGACATCGCATCGGGAGAAAGCAAACTTTATCATCAAACTGAAATCGAAGGCCTCAACCCCGACGACTATGTAACCGAGCAGGTATTCTATGCCTCAAGCGACGGCACACGCGTACCGATGTTTACCGTTCGCCACAAGGATGTTAAGCCCGACGGAACAAACCCGGTATACCTCTATGGCTACGGCGGCTTCAACATCACACTCAACCCAGGCTTCAACGCCAACCGCCTGTTGTGGCTTGAAAACGGCGGCATCTACGCACAGGCCAACCTACGCGGTGGTGCCGAATATGGCGACAAATGGCACGAGGCCGGCACCAAGATGCAGAAACTCAACGTATTCAACGACTTTATCTCGGCAGCCGAATACATGATTGGCGAAGGTTGGACCAAACCCGAACTTATGACAATAGAAGGAGGCAGCAACGGCGGTCTGCTTGTCGGCGCCACTGTGAATATGCGTCCCGACCTGTTCAAGGTTGCTATTCCGCGCGTAGGTGTAATGGATATGATGCGCTATCACCTCTTTACTATCGGCTGGAACTGGGCTGCAGACTATGGCACAGCTGACGACAGCAAAGAAATGGCCGAGTATCTGCTTGGATATTCTCCGATTCATAATATCAAGAACGACGGCACCGCTTACCCGGCTATCATAGTAACAACAGCCGATCACGACGACCGTGTAGTACCTGCTCACAGTTTCAAATACGCAGCCACCCTACAAGCCTCAGACACAGGCGATGCACCCAAACTTATCCGCATCGACAGCAAGGCCGGTCATGGCGCAGGCAAGCCTATCAGCAAGGTAATCGACGAGTATACAGATATTTACTCATTTATCTTCAACAATATCGGCATCGAACCGCGCCCGGTTGAAAAATAACCCTTGACCTGAGGATGAGAATACGAGCACAAATACAGGGCTTGGCTTGGTTCATAGATATGAATTCGTGATTAACGATACGATATCCAAGCACCCTCTCGTAGGGTCGCGGCAAAACGCTATTAACTTGAGGGTTGATTATTCAAAAGGACAGCAACGATAGGAGCTTGGCTCTCCGAGACAAGCCTCGATTAGGCATTGGTACTCAAAATATTAGCTATACTGCCCGAGGCTTGTCTCGGAGAGCCAAGCTCCTATCGCTGACACTCTTTCTCCTTAAGTTAACAGCATCGTGCATCTAACCCCTAAGTAATTCCTTCCTCTAATCATATAATATGATTTCAAACAAAAGCTATATCACCAAGATTGCCCTCGGCGTACTTCTGTGCGCCGGGGCTTCTTCGTGTTTTACAGGCGTTGAGAGCACACCACGTATCGACGCATCGACAGTTCGCCGTGAGAATGCGGCAAATATTGAAGCCGAAGCCTCATACCTCAATGATATCCGCCCCCAAGCGCCATCGAAATGGAAAGAGGGTAAAAGATTTAGAGTCGCCGACGACAGGATATCACTTATCTTTACCTCGCCCTCAGATCCGACAGCCGGGCTTATCGCGAAAGATATCGTTTTTCTCGGGTTCGAGAATGCCACAAGTCTTACCGGCAATGATGCGACAATCGTAAAATTCGGAGATGACAAAGGCGGCAGGTATTATTATCGCCTCAACAACTACAACCGCCAAAGGCTCGACACCGTATCGTCGCTCGAAATACCATTTACGATCGACCTCGACCTTGTAAAGAGCGTAGACAACCGAATGCGTGGCAAGCATTATTTCGTACGCACTCCGGCCTGGTATCGTGCCGACAGCACACTCACGCCCACCGCAGGACTGCGCCACGTAGAGGTTGTAATCGACAGCATCGTCCCAGGCACGAGCAACTTTGCAGCAGCAGTATGCTTTCATCAGGCAAGCGGCAAAGACGATGGCCGCTATGTGATGCTGATGAGCGTTGGCAAGGACCGTGGGGCTACCCGTACATTCGATACACTCTTTTCATTTGACGACCCTCGCAAACGCTATCCGGAAATCCGCGACGATGTTTGGGCGTATATCACATGCTCTATGGTGCGCGAAGGTATGACCCGCGACGAATGCCGCCTCGCACTCGGGCAACCAAACGACATACTGCGCATACCCACCTATGGCGGCATGCAAGAACGCTGGACGTATACCGACGGCATATACCTTATTTTCGACGACGGATTCTTGACGAAGTACAGGAGATAGGATTACTACTCTTGGCTCATGAGAAAGCAAGAATAAGCGAAATTAAATTGCGAATTTGTTTAATTTATAGGGATAAAAACACGTATTTTGAGGGATAAAAATGAGTCAAATAGGAAACCAAGGTTAAATTTAGCCCAATTTAAACAAAAAAGTTATTTTCTTAAACCAAAAACTATAATACTTTTGCACCCAGCAACCAAAGCAACATCTGCGAGGTATGCCATGAATCAAATAAACCTTTATAATAATAAACCTAAATTAAGTAGCATGAAGAAAATTTCTACTCTGCTCCTGGCTGCAGCAACTGCATTTGCAGCAAGCGCACAGCTCACTCCCGTTGAAGTTGAGCTCAAAAACCCCTCGCTCGAAGAAGTTCCCGAAGGTGTAACCGGTAACGCAAACGTAGTACCCATGCAGTGGGGTGTCATTGGTGCAGCTTGGTACAACGAAGACGGCACAGCCTCAAACTTCTGCGCAATGCAGGCTCGTAACAAATCATGGACAAACGGTAACTACGGTATCCGTTCTGCATCTGATATCAATATCGAAGGTGCCAACTACATGTATCAGGAACTCACCGACCAGAAACTTGGTACATATGTATTCCAGTTCGACGGCCAGATCAGCCGTAACAGTTTCAAAGGCACACTCGAAGCAATCGAAGGTGCTGAAGGCTTCGCTTTCATCCTTGATGACCTCGGCGACGAAACCGACCGCGACACCAATGGCGAAGGTATGACCGCTATCTACACCAAAGGCCAGTCACTCGGCAACAACTACTTCCAGCTCTGGCGCTACTTCCTTATTCATACTACCAGCGCAGACCTCGAAGATGCTACAAACATCAAAGTAGGTTTCGGCTACCCCGAATGCCTCAACGCTGACGGTGATGTAATCGGTATCAGCAAAGCTCGTATCGCTTGCGACAACTTCCGTCTTCTCTATTTCGACACCACCGATACAGAAGCTGTAAAAGAATATGTTAACGGTGAAATCGCAAAAATCAAAGCCGGTGACTTCTCAGTTCCCACCGCTCCCGAAGGCAGCACCGAAGCCGTTCCCGTTCCCATGAACGTAACCAACCCCCAGGGCAACGTAAATATCCCCCTCATGGGCTTCGTAACCAACTCAGGTTATGTTGACGAAGGTGCAGGTATCAACGATATCGCAGCTCCCGCCGTTAAGGGTGACAACAAGTACTACAACCTCCAGGGTATCGAAATCGCTAAGCCCACTCAGGCCGGTCTCTATATCCACAATGGCAAAAAGTACATCGTTCGCTAATCGATCGTAACCCAAGCTTATTGGAACCTTTATATAAAGGTATCAAATAGCCCCAAAAATCATCAATACATCCATTATGTAAGTTAGTAACTGACATAAGGATATATTGATGATTTTTTCATAAAGGAGGAAAGGAATAAAAAGATTAACTAAGATAGGAGCGTGGCTCTCCGAGACACGCCTCAGTCAGCAAAAGCTATTTATTTAATAGCTATAAACAATCTAAACTTTTATCGCCGAACCTCGATTGCATCAAAGATAATTAGCGAGATATGCTAATATGAAGTTTTTCGATAAAAAACTACACGCATCTACACACTGGTCCAATCTTCCTCATTGGACACAAGGCGATGCTGTACAATTTATCACATTCCGATTAGCTGACTCGCTTCCTCAATGCAAGCTACACGAATACCGAAATTTACGTAAAGAAATATTTCTTGAAAGAAACAAAGAAAAGAAACACCACTATTCCCAATTAATGATTGAAATGATAGACCGTTGGCTTGACCAAGGTTATGGGAAAGCACAGCTGCAAAATGCCCGAATAAGGAAAATTGTAAGCGATGCTCTTCACTTTTGGGATAATGAAAGATATTTACTCTTGGCATATGTAATAATGCCTAATCACATACATATACTACTAATTCCGTCAAAAGACGATGACATGTATCGGACATTTCAATCGTTAAAACGTTATACGTCACGAAAGATAAATAAATTACTTGAACTTTCAGGTTCATTTTGGGAGAACGATATGTTTGATCGGATGCCTCGTGATTTCAACGAATATAATAGATATATAGATTATATAATAGCTAACCCACAAGGACTCCCACAATCATCATATACTATTTGGCAGAGGCCGTATAGCGATTTTTGACTTAATAATAGAGTGAAGTTTTTGCTTATGCATACTTCAAAAAACAGAGCTTTAAAGTAAGCGAAGTCTAACCGAGGCTTGTCTCGGAGAGCCAAGCTCCTATCGCTGAAACCTCGCATTAAGCTTGGGCTAAGCGTGGCTTGTCTCGGAGAGCCAAGCTCCTATCGCCAAAACCCCGCACTAAGCTTGGGCTAAACGTGGCTTGTCTCGGAGAGCCAAGCTCCTATTATAAACTGCTTAAAGACATTACGCTAATAATTAACTATAAATTGCACGACAATATTAGACTTTATTTTACGTTACAAGATATAGAATAAAACCCAAATCAAATACATAGATGAAAAAAGTACTTTTTATCCTCCCCGCACTGCTCCTTACAGCCGGCACAATGAGTGGCCAGCGCGTAATGGAAAAGCTCGACAGAGGAGTTGTAGCTGTGAAGGCAGCTAACGGCAACTTTGTGAGCTGGCGAGTACTCGGAGAAGAATCTGCCGATGTAAAGTATAATCTTTACCGCGACGGCAGCCTGGTTAACAGCCAACCCCTCACAGTGTCGAACTACACTGATGCCTCGGGAAGCACTACCAGCAAGTATACCGTGAAAACAGTGATTGACGGCGTAGAGAAAGAAACCTCTAAGGCCGGCATCAACTTCGGCAAGGAATACCTTGAAATCAAAATTGCCCCCGTACCCTCTAATGCTGACGGCAGCGACATCTCGGCCCAATATGAGCCCAACGATGCCACCGTTGCCGACCTTGACGGTGACGGCCAAATGGAAATATTGCTCAAGCTGCGCAATAATACATTCCACCACAGTGGTTACCCAATGAACTCTACCGATTTCGACATCATCCAGATTTACCGCCTCGATGGTACGCTAATGTGGTGGATCGACTGTGGCCGCAACATGGTCGACTTCCAGAGCAACGAAATCAATATCGCCGCTTACGACTGGGACCTTGACGGCAAGGCCGAGTGTGTGATGCGAGCAGCCGACGGCACAACTATCCACAAAGCCGACGGCACAAAATATGTAGTAGGCGACCCCAATGTCAACACTCTCGGTGATGTACAGGGCAGTGGCGGCGCAGAGAAATTCACCCACTCGGGCGCAGAGTACCTGTTGTATATGGAAGGTGCTACAGGTAATGTATACCAAAACATTACCTACCCACTGGCACGCCTCGAACCCGGCGAAACCGACCTCAACAAAGCATGGGGCGACGGCTACGGCCACCGCAGCACGAAGCACTTCTTCGGCGCACCCTATCTTGATGGCCGTAAACCGAGCATCTTCCTTGCCCGCGGTATCTATACCCGCCACAAGATGATAGCGTATGATGTAGAGCCATCGACCCACAAACTCGTAGAGCGTTGGCGCTGGAACTGCAATACCCCCGGTTCTCCCTGGTACGGACAGGGTTACCATAACTATTGTATAGGTGATGTGGATTGGGACGGACGCGATGAAATCGTATTTGGCTCAATGGTAATCGACGATACCGGCCGCGGCCTGTCGACCACAGGCCTTGGTCACGGTGACAGCCAGCACCTGGGAGACTTCAACCCCTATATCTACGGTCAGGAATTCGTGGCATGTAACGAGGACAATCCCAACAACAACTACCGCGACGCCACAACCAGCAAGATCTATTACCGAACCACAGCAGGCTCGGACGACGGCCGCGCTATCGCCGGTAATTTCACCAACCAATTCCCCGGCGCTCAGTTCACAACCTCGCACGACTCGGAAAGACTTATCTCGACCGTAATCAATGGCCGCCTCGCAGGCAGCACCGGAGCGAACATCGCACAGAATTTCCGTGTCTACTGGGACGGCGACCTTCTCGACGAGACTTTCAATGGCGCACAGGTGCGCAACTCGATGGGCTGCATCTACAAATACGGCGTAGGCGTAATCAAGCAGTTCACCGGCACTCTTACCAACAACGACACCAAGTCGACCCCCTGCTTCCAGGGCGACTTCCTCGGTGACTGGCGCGAAGAAATCATCCTCCGTGCCGATGACAACCGCAGCATCCGCATCTACTCTACCACCATACCAACCGAGCACCGTATCTATACCCTGCTACACGACCCGCAGTACCGCAACGCACTGGTATGGCAGATGAACGGCTACAACCAGTGCCCGCACCCCAGCTTCTTCTTGGGCGAACTCGAAGGCATCACTATGGCTCCGCCCTCGCCCACAATGACAGGCCGAGTAGCCCTTGACAACAATGGCACAATAAGCATCTCGAACAACGGCAAGGATGTGGTATTCGTAACCACCGGCGACGCCAAGGCTACAGTAAGCGCAGGCGCTACCCCCGCAGTGTTTATCGACAACGCACCCTCGTGGGTACAGGGTCATGACAACAATGACAATATCACCTACCAGTACTTTACCCACACCCTCACCGGCGCAGGCTTCAGCGGTAATACCAAAGTAGTGAAACTCGGTGCAGGCACACTCGTACTCCCTGACGCCGACCAGACCTACAAGGGCAACACCGAGGTATGGCTTGGCACACTCGAATTCAACGGCAAGATGACCAACAGCCATGTATGGCTCAACCGTTTCGGCAATCTTCAGACCAACGGCGGTAACTTCGCCAAGGGCATCGACATGAACTATGGTGCAGAACTGCGTATCGGCACAGACAGCAAGGCAGGCAGCGTTACCACAACCGAACTCAACCTTGGCTTCGGCTCACGCATATGCATCGACCTCTTTGCGGACGGCAGCGCAGACCAAATCAACGCCACCACCCTCAAAATCGAGAAAAAAGACTGGGCCAACGGACCTAAGTACAACATCCCTGTAATTCAATTCAACGCTCACCTTGCCTCGGGCAACGGCTTGCTTCCCTCCGGCAACTATGAGCTCGGCAATATCGGCAGCATCAACGGCAACATCGCCGACCTCCTTATAGAAGGACTCAACGGCCAAAAGGCATCACTGGCGTACAACAACGGCAAACTGGTACTGAGCGTATCGGATACCCGCATGCCTACCGAAATCGTATGGACCGGTGCCACCGACGGCAACTGGGACCTCGGCGAAACCGCCAACTTCAAATACCTCTCGAACGGCGAAGCCACCGTATTCGTAAGCGGTGACAAGGTGATCTTCGACGACAGCGCCGCCGGTACTACCATCAACATCCCCGAAGGCATCTTCCCCGGCGAAGTAGTATTCAACAACAGCTCGAAAGAATACACTGTCACCGGCGCAGGATTCGAAGGCAATATGAATATCGAGAAGAGAGGTACCGGCCGTACTATCCTCAAGAACAGCAGCACCTTCACCGGAACTATCACAATCAACAACGGTGTACTCGAAGTATCGAGTCTCGGTGCTAACGAAGGCAGCGAGCACGGTGCACTCGGCCAGTACACCAACGTAATCACCCTCAATAACGGCGGTATGCTTGCCACTACCTTCACCGGCAAGGCAAGCCACCCGATAGTAGCTAACGAGGGCGGTATCGAGGTAGCAAAAGCAACAACCCTGTCGGTAGTCGGTGCAGGCGTTACCGGAAAGGGAACATTTATCAAAGCCGGAGCTGGCCAGCTGAACTTCCTGGATGCCAACGACGCTGCTGTTTGCCGTATCGATGAAGGCAAGGTATATGACGAAGGCGACACCCACAAGGTGGCTAAACTGATTGTATTCAACGGCACAAATGTAGAGTTTGTGATGAACAACAGCTGCTACAGCTACAGCACAAACTCAAACAACTTCGACGTACCCGAAGGCAAGAGCGGCAAGCTCACGCTCGACGGTCGCTGCGAATACACCGGCAAACTTACCGGCAAAGGCACGCTTGAAGTTTTCGCACCCTGGATCCGTAACGAAATTACCGGTGACTGGAGCGCATTCGAAGGCACACTCACCGTGAGCCAGGAGACCAACAAGAACAACACCGTAGGTAAATACGGTTCGGACTTCTTGTTCAACAGTTCTAAATCGCTTCCCAAGGCAACACTCAACATCACATCGGGCACTACTTTCAATAATTCGGAGAGCAGTGTACGCAACTCGTTCCGCGTCGGAGCGCTCAGCGGTGCCGGTATACTTGGCGTGAGCGGCAAATTTATTGTGGGCGGCAATAACGAAAACACATCGTTTGGCGGCACATTCGGCAACGTGACGGTGACCAAGGAAGGCACAGGCAAACTGTCGATTTCGCAGCTTCAGCCCAACCTTACGACAATCGATGTGACATCAGGCGAACTGTCGGTAAAAGCCACCACAGTAGCCACCAGCGGCACACAGACCGGTAAGGAAGCAAGCACAATCAACGGCACCCTTTCTGGTAACGGCATCCTTGGCAACTCGAAGGTAACATTCGGCCCCAACGCTGTTATCAAGCCCACCAACGCAGCCAAACGTAACCTCACCGAGCTTCGCACATTCCACTTCACCGGCGATGTAGAGATGCAGGAAGGTTCGGAAGTCGTATTCGAAATCGTTGCAGCCGAAAAGTACAGCCGTATCATCTGCGACGGCACACTGACACTCAGCTCGAAAGTCAACGTGGTACTCAACGGCTACAAACCCAAACTTGGCGACGAATTCGTATTCTGGACAGCGCCCAACTCGACCTTCAAACCCGGCGTTCAGATGCCGGCACTTCCCGAAGGCTTTGGCTGGGATATGTCGCATGTCACCGCAACCGAAGGCCGTGTGATCGTTAGCGACCACACCGGTATCGAAGACATCGCAGCTGACGCAGAAGTACGCTGCATCGTGGTAAGCATCGACGGTATCGTACTGATCGACACCACCACCAATGCAGGCAATGTAAAGGCCCTCTGCAACGAACTCGGCGCAGGCACTTACATCGTACGCATGACAAACGAAAACATCGACCAGACCGAGAAGGTAATCGTACGATAAGTTAGCATCCCCCTCCTATATCAGAGCCGTCCTTTGTCGGGACGGCTCTTTTTTTGCTTTGTTCGGCGCGGAATTTTGGATTTTCGATATTGCAGCAATGTGAAATATTTTTCGTATTTTTGCGGATTGAAACCCAATCGCACACCACCAGTGGAAAGGAAACAAAGATTAGCAGTCCTTGGCGCAACCGGCAGTATCGGTCGCCAGACTCTCGACATAATACAGCGCAGCCCTGAGCGCTACAGCGTGACAGTACTTTCGGCCGGCACCCGCGTCGACGACTTGATATCACTATCGAAGCAGCACAAACCACGGCTTGCAATCATAGGCCGAGACGAGCTGTTACCGGCACTTCGGGCCGAACTCGAGCCGCTCGGTATAAAGACAGCCGCCGGAGAAAAAGCCTTGGCCGAATCGACATCGGCCGACGACATCGATACCGTTGTTACTGCCACGGTAGGCTACAGCGGCCTTGAGCCGACTATCAACGCCATAAAGGCCGGCAAGGACATAGCCCTCGCCAACAAAGAGACACTTGTAGTGGCCGGTCACCTGGTGAACGAGCTTCTGAAAGACTCTAAATCGCGCCTCTACCCTATCGATTCTGAACATTCGGCAATCGCACAGTGCCTTGCCGGAGAAGACCCTGCAAATGTTCGCAGGCTGCTTATAACTGCTTCGGGTGGCCCATTCCGCACCTGGAAGCCGGAACAAATAGCGAATGCCAAGGCCGCAGACGCCCTCAAACACCCCAACTGGAACATGGGGGCCAAGATAACGATAGACTCAGCCACGATGCTGAATAAAGCGTTTGAAATCATCGAGGCGCACCACCTGTTCCATATCGAGCCGGAACGCATCGAGGCTGTGGTTCATCCCCAGTCGATCGTACACTCAATGGTAGAATATATCGACGGCGCAATCAAGGCACAGCTCGGCTTGCCCGATATGCACCTGCCTATAGCCTACGCACTTGGCCAGAACGAGCGTTTTGCCGATGCCGCCGGTCACCTGAGTATAGAGGACTATGCCACACTGACATTCGAGAAACCCAATGCAGAGAAATTCCCCTGCCTCGGCCTTGCCCACTACGCACTCGAAAAGAAGGGCAACTCGGCATGTATAATCAACGCAGCCAACGAGATAGCCGTAGCAGCATTCTTGCGCGACCGCATAAGATTCAACGACATTTACGAAATAATAACCCAGACACTCGCCCGCGTGCCCTATATCGCGACGCTCACCTTTGACGACTATGTAGCGACCAACGACCACGCACGCGCCGTGGCAGCAGAGTCTGTAACAACCAAATCAAGCAAGCTTTAATGGAAATCCTAATCAAAGCCGCCCAACTCGTGCTTGCATTGGTAATCCTTGTTACCATTCATGAGTTCGGCCATTATATCTTTGCGCGAATCTTCGGCGTGAAGGTCAATCGTTTCTACCTCTTTTTTAATCCGTGGTTCTCGCTCCTGCGCTACAACCCCATGAAGGGTACACTTGAAATAATAGCGAGCAACAAAGCCGATGGTAGCCCCAAGGCAATGGCAACGCTCAAGGTAGGGAAAGAACACAGCCCCCGCCCCGACGGCAAACCGACATGGCGCGACACTATCTACGGCCTCGGCTGGGTGCCATTAGGCGGCTATTGCGACATAGCCGGCATGATTGACGAGACCAAGGATGCGTCGAAACTCGAATCAGAGCCTCAGCCGTGGGAATTCCGTTCGAAACCGGCATGGCAACGCCTGTGCGTAATGGTAGCGGGCGTTGTGCTCAACTTCATACTTGCAATCTGTATCTATATCGGCATTGCATTCCACTGGGGCGACGACGTGATACCCTTCCAGGCAATGACCGAGGGCATGGACTTCAGCCAGGAACTTCAGGATGCCGGATTCCGCAACGGCGACCGTCTTGTCAGCCTCAACGGCCGACCGCTCGACGCTACCGACTACTCGATGCAGTGGGATCTGCTGCAGCCCGGTGCTGAAGTGGGAGTTATACGCGAAGGCAAAGAGACAGTTGTAACCGTGAGCGACATGCTCATACGACAGATAGCCACCAAGGGCAAAGACTATGTGCCGATGAGCGTCCGTGTGCCGGTATATGTGGCCAAGGCAATGCCCGGCGAACCGGCAGCAGAAGCAGGTATTGCCCCCGGCGACCACATTACTGCCCTTGACGGCCGCAGGGTAGCGTCGATTACCGAATTCATACCCATGCTTGCCGAGTACAAGGGGAAGACTATCATAGCCAGCCTCGAACGCCCGGGCCGCGCCGATACCACAGTCAACCTTGCGGTCAACGAAGCCGGAAAGATAGGCATACAGATGCTTAGCCCCTACGAGATTTTCGACCGCCAAAAGATACATTACAACCTCCTCGAGTCAATCCCTCGCGGCTGGGAAATCGGCACCGACCGTCTGAGCAGCTATGTATCGTCGCTCAAACTTGTATTCACCAAGGAAGGCGCACAGAGTCTTGGCGGCTTCGGCACACTCGGCGACCTTTTCCCCAACCAATGGAACTGGTACTCGTTCTGGCAGATAACGGCGTTCCTGTCGATTATCCTTGCGTTTATGAACATCATCCCCATACCGGGCCTCGACGGCGGCCATACCCTCTTTCTGCTTGTAGAAATGGTGACACGCCGCAAGCCATCGGATAAATTCCTCGAGGTAGCCAATACCTGCGGCTTCTTCTTGTTATTGTTACTCCTTGTCTACGCCAACGGCAACGACATATACCGATATTTCCTCAAATGACCGACATCAAGACACTACGCCTCAAACGAGGCAAAGAAGACTCACTCGACCGTTTTCATCCATGGGTCTTCTCGGGGGCACTCGCGCAGATGCCCGGACATGACAGCAGCGAAATCGAAGAAGGCGACCTTGTGCGCGTGGCCGCATCCGACGGGCGCATAATCGGCACCGGACATTTCCAAATCGGCAGTATAGCGGTGCGTATGCTCAGCTTTGACGCCGACGAGAATATCGATTCCAACTTCTACCGCCGCCGCATCGAGCAGGCCGCCGCTTTACGCCGCGCCCTCGACCTACCGCGCACCGATACCGATGCCTATCGTCTTATACATGGCGAGGGCGACTTCCTGCCCGGCCTTGTTGTAGATATCTATGGTGACACAGCAGTAATGCAGGCACACTCGCCCGGCATGCATTTCGCCCGCGAGGTGATAGCGCGTGAGCTTGTAGGGGTAGAAAGCCTCGGCGTTAAAAACGTATATTACAAATCCGACACCACCCTGCCCTACAAGGCTCACCTCGACCCGCAAAACGACTACCTGATAGGCGGATACAACCACGACACGGCCCTCGAAAACGGGCTGACATTCCGTATCGACTGGCTCAAGGGTCAAAAAACCGGTTTCTTCGTAGACCAACGCGACAACCGCGCATTACTGGCACGATATAGCAAAGGTCGCAGGGTACTGAATATGTTCTGCTATACCGGCGGTTTTTCAGTTTACGCACTTCAAGGCGGCGCCGAGCGCGTGACATCGGTTGACTCATCGGCAAAGGCAATCACACTGACCGAGGCCAATGTGGAAATCAATTTCGGCAAGACCGAACGCCACGAGGCTGTTGCCACAGATGCCTTCAAGTACCTCGACGGAATGGAAAACGGCGCTTACGACCTGATAATCCTTGACCCACCGGCCTTTGCCAAGCACCGTAGCGCCCTACACAACGCCCTACAGGGCTATCGCCGCCTCAATGCCCGAGCATTCGAGAAAATAGCCCCCGGCGGTATATTGTTTACATTCTCGTGCTCTCAGGCTGTAAACAAAGAGCAGTTCCGCCTTGCGGTATTCAGCGCTGCCGCACAAAGCCGCCGCAAGGTACGCATTCTCCACCAGCTAACCCAACCTGCCGATCACCCTATCAACATATATCACCCCGAAGGCGAATACCTCAAGGGCCTGGTACTGTACGTAGAGTAACTTGATTAAGTTTCGCAAGCCAACTTGCATTCTGTTGATCACCGATGCGTGAAAAACAGTGTGCATGTTGCATGCTTGCGAAACTTAAATAGTATTTAGGCGGGTGTACTTCTTCAGAGCTTCTGAGCTTCACCGCCGACACCCGAAGTCGCACTTAGCCGTGGGATAAGCTACACAAGTCATATTTCCTACCGACACGTCGAATGAAATACAACCGGTTGAGCCCCGAATTTGATATTGAAATAGAGGCAAGCCAGCGCATACCCTATGATTATCAAGCAGGTAACAACAAAGCGCAATCATCGTCCCCGACGCATGAAATAATCGATTAGACCGATTTCGAAATACGATTTCGCAAAGCCCAGATAAGAAATTTTAACGGTGGTGAGAAGTCAAAATTTGATAAATCGGGAATTTTTCACTAATTTTGCGCAATTAAACAGAAATTTAACGAATTACATATAAAAAAGAGATTATGAGTTTGAACATCATAGTGCTTGCCAAGCAGGTGCCTGACACCCGCAACGTAGGCAAAGATGCCATGAAGGAAGACGGCACCATCAATCGCGCCGCTCTCCCTGCTATCTTCAATCCGGAAGACCTCAACGCTCTTGAGCAGGCCATCCGCCTGAAAGAAACTCATCCCGGCAGCACGGTGACCCTTCTTACTATGGGCCTTCCCCGTGCTGCCGAGATTGTACGTGAGGCTATGTATCGCGGTGCCGACAAGGGTATTGTGTTAACAGACCGCGCATTAGGCGGTGCCGATACACTTGCAACATCGTACTCGCTTGCACAGGCAGTACGCAAACACGGTAACTACGACCTTATCATCGGCGGCCGCCAGGCTATCGACGGCGATACCGCACAGGTAGGCCCGCAGATTGCAGAGAAACTCGGTCTGCCCCAGGTAACATATGCTGAAGAAATCGTAGCTGTAGAGGGCGATAAAATCACAATCAAACGTCGCCTCGAAAATGGCGTTGAGACTGTCAAAGCACCCCTTCCCTGCGTGGTTACAGTAAACGGCAGCGCCGCCGAGTGCCGCCCCCGCAATGCCAAGCGCGTGATGAAATACAAACGAGCAGCATCGACCAGCGAGGCCAGCGCACTTAGCGAGAACGCCCAGGCATTCCTTACCGCTCATCCAGAGCTGAATATCGCCGAATGGGGCGCAGCATTCGTAGAGGCAGATCCCGAACAGATCGGTTTGGCCGGATCGCCCACAAAGGTTAAGACTATCGAAAACGTAGTCTTCACCGCTAAGGAAAGCCGCCAGCTCGACAACAACGACGCTCAGATCGAAGAGCTCGTGAAAGAACTAATCGCCAACCACACCATCGGCTGATGCAGCCCATACACCAATCAATAAAAGCTATGGCAGACAATAATAATCTGATAGTATACTGCGAATACGATGAAGGCCGCGTAGCCGATGTGAGCCTCGAGCTCCTGACCAAGGGCCGTGTACTTGCCGACAAACTCGGAGTCAAACTTGAAGCCCTCGTAATCGGCGACAAGCTCGACGGTATCGAAGAGCAGATTTTCCCCTACGGCGCAGATGTAGTATATAAGGTAGAAGACAAACGCCTCTACCCCTATACCTCTAATCCTCATGCCGCCGTGCTTATCAACCTTTTCCGCGAGATTAAGCCCCAGATTTGCCTCATGGGTGCAACCTGCATCGGTCGCGACCTGGGTCCCCGCGTGAGCTCGTGCCTCCACAGCGGTCTTACCGCCGACTGTACATCGCTCGAAATCGGCGACCACAAGGATGCCAAGACCGGTAAAGAATATACCAACCTTCTCTACCAGATTCGTCCGGCATTCGGCGGCAACATCGTTGCTACCATTGTGAACCCCGACTGCCGTCCTCAGATGGCTACCGTTCGCGAGGGCGTGATGAAAAAAGAGGTTTACAATGCATCGCACAAAGGCGAGGTAATCAACCTTGATGCAAAGAAATATGTAGATGACACCGATTTCGTAGTTGAAATCATCGACCGCCAAATCGAGAAGTCGAAAGTAAATATCAAGAATGCACCTATCATCGTAGCCGGTGGTTACGGTGTAGGCAGCAAAGAGAATTTCGATCTTCTTTTCGACCTTGCCAAAACCCTTGGCGGCGAAGTAGGCGCATCGCGTGCGGCAGTAGATGCCGGTTATGTAGAACATGCCCGCCAGATCGGCCAGACCGGTGTGACCGTGCGTCCCAAACTCTATATCGCCTGCGGTATCTCCGGCCAGATCCAGCACATTGCCGGTATGCAGGAGAGCTCGATCATCATCTCGATCAACAATGACCCCAACGCACCGATCAACACCATTGCCGACTATGTGATTACCGGCGACATGGAAGAAATCGTGCCCAAGCTCATCAAGTATTACAAGAAAAACTCCAAGTAAGCCATGGCTAATTTTTATACAGACAACGCCGATCTAAAGCACCATCTTCACCATCCGTTGATGGAAAAGATCGTTGCGCTGCGCGAGAGAAATTACACTGAAGCCGACAAATATGATTACGCCCCCACCGACTTCAACGATGCGATGGACAACTACGAGCGTGTGCTCGAAATTGTAGGCGAAATCTGCGGCACCACAATAGCCAACAACGCCGAGGCAGTAGACCACCAGGGCGCATCGTGCTCTGACGGTCGTGCACACTATGCCGACGCTACTGTTGAAAACCTCGACGTATGCCGCAAGGCAGGTCTTATGGGTATGGCGATGCCTCGTCGTTTCGGCGGCCTCAACTTCCCTATCACCCCCTATATCATGGCCGCAGAAATCGTGAGCCGCGCCGATACAGGTTTCGAAAACCTGTGGGGCCTGCAGGACTGCGCCGAAACTCTCTATGAGTTCGGCAGCGAGGAGCAGCGAGCCAAATATATCCCCCGCGTTTGCGAAGGCGAGACCATGTCGATGGACCTCACCGAGCCCGACGCAGGTTCGGACCTTCAGAGCGTAATGCTCAAAGCTACCCAGAAAGAAGACGGCACATGGGTTCTCAATGGTGTAAAACGCTTCATCACCAACGGTGACAGCGATATCCACCTGGTGCTCGCCCGTAGCGAAGAAGGCACAAAGGACGGCCGTGGCCTGTCGATGTTTATCTACGACAAGCGCAACGGCGGTGTAACCGTACGCCGTATCGAGAATAAAATGGGTATCAAAGGCTCGCCCACATGCGAACTTGTATACAAGAATGCACCTGCCGAACTTTGCGGATCACGCCGCATGGGCCTTATCAAGTATGTAATGGCTCTTATGAACGGTGCCCGTCTCGGTATCGCCGCACAGAGCGTTGGCGTAAGCGAACTTGCTTACCGCGAAGCATATCAGTATGCCCTCGAGCGCCGTCAGTTCGGTAAGGCTATCATCGAATTCCCCGCAGTGAGCGAAATGCTCGCCGTGATGAAGGCCAAGCTCGATGCCAGCCGTGCCCTGCTCTACGAATGCTCGCGCTTTGTAGATATGTACAAGATTTACGAGGATATCGCCCGCGAACGCAGCCTCACCCCCGACGAACGTGCCGAGATGAAGCACTACAGCCGTCTGGCAGATTCACTTACCCCGCTTGCAAAAGGCCTCGGCAGTGAATATTGCAACCAGAATGCTTACGACTGCATCCAGATCCACGGTGGTTCGGGCTTCATGAAGGATTACGCTTGCGAACGCCTCTATCGCGACGCACGTATCACCTCTATCTACGAAGGTACAACCCAGCTGCAGGTAGTTGCCGCTATCCGCCACGTCACCACCGGTACTTACAGCACCCTTATCGAGGGCTATGCTGCCGAGGGTTATCCCAGCGAACTTGCCCCCATGGCAAATACACTCGCTGAGCTTACCAAGAAGTACAACGATGCTGTAGGCAAGGTAACAGAAGCCAACAACCAGGCATACCTCGATTTCATGGCACGTCGCCTTGTCGAAATGGCCGGTGATATCATCATGGCATACCTGCTCCTTCAGAGCGCCAAGACTGACGAAAGCTTTGTAAAGACTGCTACAGTGTATACTAAGCTTGTAGAGGCCGAGGTTGCCCGCCATACCAACTTCATCGACAATTTCTCAATCGAACAGCTCGCCGCTTACGGTATCTGATCGATAATATCTTATCAAAAAAACCGCCGGAATTTGATTCTCGGCGGTTTTTTTATTCCTTAAAAGCCCGGTTTAAGGTTTGAGTTTAAGGTTTAGATAATGGCTTCTTTTCACTTGAAACCCGGTTTATGGTTTGGGGTTAAAGTTTAGATAATGGTGATAGACAAACCGGCGTTTGAGCTATTATCTAAACTCTAAACTCTCAACTATAAACTAAACTCACGCTTCCAATTCGTCTTCGCGGGTGCTGATGTATTGGTCGTAGTAGGCCAAGAGCAGTGTTGTCAGGGGCAAGGCTATAATCAGGCCGATGAAGCCGAGCAGTGTGCCCCATACCGACAGGGACAGCAAAATAATGGCAGGGTTGAGGCCCATTGCCTTACCCATAATCTTGGGGGTAAGGAAGAAATCCTGAATGCACTGAACGATGATATATACAGCCATTGTAGCCCACCAGATATTCCAGAACTCGACGTTGCTGTCGACCGAACATACAAGACATAGCAAGGTCGAGGGTACAAGCGATATCAATTGCAGGTACGGTACCATATTGAGCAGGCCGATAAATAAGCCCAGCACGACAGCCATTGGCAAACCTATGATGCTGAAACCTATGCTAAACAGTATTCCTACAATAAAAGCTACCAAAGCCTGACCACGGAAATAATGGTTCATTGATTCTTTGACATCACTAAAGATGCGGAATGTGGTATTGCGATATTTGGGTGGAACCATGCGGCGGAAGCCCTTGATGAGGCGTTCGTAATCGAGCATTATAAATACCACATACAAAAGCACTATAAACCAACTAAATACACCCATTACAAAGTCGTAGCCACCAACAATAAACGAGCCCAACGTATCGAAAAAAGATTGAACATCCTGACGAGTCAATTCCTTAGATATCCTATCAAGATCGATACTTTCACGGATGAAATTATGAATCGAATCGGGAATGAAGCTCACATGCGTTCCATTTTCGGTATAATGCCTTATAAAGTCGGCCACCTGGTGCATCTCGTGTAGAATCGAGGGCACGAAGAATACACCAAGCGCAACGATTACCAAAACACACTCGAACAGCGTCATCATAATCGGCAACCACCTGTTTTTGACGCCGAGTAAGCGCTTGTTGTATTGCACAAAAGGCTCTAACAAATAAGCAATCAGCCAAGCAACAAGGAATGGCAGTAGCACCGACCTGAGCTCGTTGACAAGCCAAACAGCCGCCACAAGTGTAGCAATCGTTATCAACATGCGCACAACGCGGTCAAAAGTAAAAGGCCTCTGGGCCGGATTCTGCTCTATATTTTTAGTCATTTCGAAGTACAAAAAAGGTCTTTGTGATGCCAGAAATATCAATTATTAAACTCCGGGCTTGCAATGTAGCACTTAAGTAACTCTTAAAAATTAGTTTATATTATTAAGATTCACTGTTTCTTGATATGGCTGCGGCGCTTTTTGCTTTCATAATCAGTCGTGTAGAGAGCCATACTCCTTCGTATTCTATCAAAAAACTCTCGAATAATCCTTAAAAATCACTCGCTGCTAATTTTTGCGAGTTACTTAGTACTGCCAAAATTACAAAATATTTCGTAATTTTGCAGCAAATCTAATCTCATTCTTGAGATTAATATATCAGTCCAATCATTATATTCAAAAATCAATTGACGAAAATTTAAACACCAATCAATAAAAAAATGAAAAAAAACTTGACAGTGACACTGCGCGACAAAGCATGGGCACGCTGGACGGCGCTTGGCCTCCTTGCCTTTGCAATGTTCTGCTCGTACATTTTCATGGATATCCTTTCGCCTATCAAGGATCTCCTACAGTCGACCCGAGGCTGGGACTCAACAGCATTTGGTACGATGCAAGGTTCTGAAACCTTCCTCAACGTATTTATCTTCTTCCTCATATTCGCAGGTATCATCCTCGATAAGATGGGCGTACGCTTCACAGCAGTGCTATCAGGCGCTGTTATGCTTGTTGGCGCAACAATCAACTGGTATGCTCTTACCGACCAGTTCCTTGCCAGCAACCTTGCAGTATGGTTTACCGAACACCTCAACTATATCCCCGGCTTTGACGAGCTCGGAATCTCACCCTTCTATGAAGGGATGCCCGCTTCGGCCAAATTCAGTGCCATTGGCTTTATGATCTTTGGCTGTGGTGTAGAAATGGCCGGTATCACAGTAAGCCGTGGTATTGTGAAATGGTTCAAGGGACGCGAAATGGCTATGGCCATGGGCTCTGAAATGGCACTTGCCCGCCTGGGTGTAGGCACATGTATGATTTTCTCGCCACTTGTAGCTAACTTCGGCGGCGAAGTGAGTGTGTCGCGCTCAGTAGCATTTGGCGTGGTGCTTCTTCTCATCGCACTTATGATGTTTGTTGTCTACTTCTTTATGGACAAGAAACTCGACGCACAGACCGGCGAGGGCGAGGAAAAGGACGAACCGTTCAAGATTTCAGACCTTGGTAAAATCCTGTCGAGCTGGGCATTCTGGCTCGTGGCACTGCTTTGCGTACTTTACTACTCAGCTATCTTCCCCTTCCAGAAATATGCAGTAAACATGCTGCAGTGCAACCTTACCCTCAACCCCGAAGGTGTAGGCGAATTCTGGCAGAGCGACCTTGCCACATATATTCAGTATGTGATTATGCTTATCGTAGCCATTGGTTCGTTTGCATTCAGTTTCTCTAAAGAAAATAGAATCAAAGTGCCTGCACTCACAGTAGCAGTAATTTCACTTGTGGTATATTGCGTTATGGGCTACATGCGCCAGAGTGCAGCAGCTATCTTTGCCGTTTTCCCATTGCTTGCAGTGGGTATCACCCCTATCCTCGGCAACTATGTAGACCATAAAGGCAAGGCAGCATCGATGCTGATTTTCGGCTCATTGCTTCTTATTATCTGCCACCTTACATTTGCGTTTATCCTGCCGATGTTCAAGGGCAATGATGTCGGCGGTGTAATCGTGGCCTATATCACAATTCTCGTGCTCGGAGCCAGCTTCTCACTCGTACCCGCGTCGCTATGGCCGAGCGTGCCCAAGCTTGTAGATGCCAAAATCATCGGTTCGGCCTATGCTCTTATATTCTGGATTCAGAATATCGGTCTTTGGCTCTTCCCCTTGCTTATCGGTAAGGTTCTCGATGCAACAAACACCGATATTGTATCGGATGTAAACGCCGGTCTTATGACAGCCGAAGAGGCAGCTGTAAGCTACAATTACACATGGCCTCTGGTAATGCTTGCCTGCCTTGGTGTAGCCGCCCTCATCCTCGGCCTCATCCTCAAAGGTGTAGATGCAAAACGCCATATCGGCCTCGAACTGCCCAACATCGCCCCCTCGGCTGAAGTTGCAGAATCAGAAATCGAATCAGCAGAAGAATAATTGACTTTATATCACAAGTCAGCTACAAACGATTTTAGGACTTAGTAAAAAACGGCAACCAATTGCGGTTGTCGTTTTTTTTATTTGGAACTCCTCGAATTCGAGGGGTTTGAAAGGGCTTGAAATGACTAACGAAATATGTTTAATCCAAAAAACATGACACTATTACAGTACTTATGCAGATATTACGTTAAAAAAGGAATGATAGAAAATGGCTTGTTATTTGTTTTTTGGCTTTTGGCCTAATTTTTGTATATTTGCATGATATAAGCAAGTTTATCCGATGAAACTGATATTATACTATATCTACTTCATATTAATAGCAGCGCCACTGTTGCTGAGTATCACTATATTAGCTGCAACACTGACCATTGTTGGCAGCGCACTTGGCGGAGGCCGTATATTTGGTTACTGGCCCGGAGCGATATGGGGCCGTTTGTTCTGTATTCTTTCCTTAGTCAGGGTAAAAGTACGCGGTCGCGACAATATATCACGCGGACAAAGCTATGTATTCGTAGCCAACCACCAGGGAGCATTCGACATATTTTCGATTTACGGTTATCTGGGACATAATTTCCGCTGGATGATGAAGAAGAGCCTTGAGCGTATACCATTAGTTGGCTACAGCTGCAAGGTATCAGGACATATATTCGTAGATAATTCGAGACCTTCTGCCGTACGCACCACAATGCAGACCGCCGAGCAACGCCTCGCCGGAGGAATGTCGGTTGTAGTCTTCCCTGAAGGTTCACGCACCCTCGACGGTCGTATGCACGCTTTCCGTCGCGGTGCATTTACCCTTGCCGTAGAATTCGGACTACCGGTAGTGCCCATTACAATCGACGGGGCATACCGAGTGCTACGCCGCGACTCGTGGTTATTACACCCGGGCACTATCATACTGACAATTCACAAACCTATCGAGGCTCCCGAAGGAGGCCGTCATGAATTGGCCGACCTCATGGAGAAATCCTACAAAGCCATCGAGAGCGCCCTATGACATCAACGGACATCTACAAAGTGCCCGCTTCGGTGTATGCAATGATATATCTCAGGAAGCACTGCACCATACCGGCTGTAGTGTTCGTTATGTTGCTTGCGATAGCGTTTATCGCAGGCTTCAACGACGTGCGCTGGTGGCTGATCGGACTTATGTCGATTTTTGTTGTATCCCCAATGGCTGTATCAATGGCCTGGTTTATCGCTACCGGCCGCAAGGATTTGGCCATACGCCTCCACCCACAGAGCATAGAGACCGACGGCAAATCAATAACAGTGAGTTTCTACCCATTTGAATATGACGATGAGAACTTGCAAGCGATAGACTCTGTTGTTATAGATAGACATAATATTTCAACTATCGTATATGGCAGCAAGTATACACGCATATCGCTGCAACAAGACAAACCATTCGATTTTTTATTAATACCCAACGAGGCCCAGCCCCAGTCTACTATATTTGAATAATGACAAACTCTCCCATAATAAATAAACAGCTACTCACAGGAGCCCGATTCGAGCTCGAAAGGTACAATTTACGCAAATCGCTGTCGATGCTCAAACGCCTGGCCGACAAATTAAGGAGCCGGGAAATATCAAAAAATATCGACAGTATTGAAGCACGGTACTTCTATATGCTGCGTTTCATTGCCGATCATCCGTCGTCGGCCAAGATGTCGGAAATCAAGTCTATTACCGACGACATCAAGTCTATATTGTCCGACCTTGACCGAGCTATCGAATCACAAAACGACAGCCTTTACGCATCGCAGCTACGTTTTGAGAGCCTCCGCCCCGAAGAGAACATTCAGAGTATCATCAGCGATTACCTCTCGGAAGCCGAGCGTCTCCGCACCGATGTAGCCTCGCTTACCGATAGCCGAGGACGGTCGAAGCTCGAACGTCTTGCATGCGATATCTTCAACCGACTCTGGACTGCATACCGATTAGACAGCGAAACTGCACGCCTTATTGCCGACCTGATAGATGACGAGAGCATACAGGCATCTCATCGTGAATTATGGGTCAACGCTCTCGGTCTTGCCTTGTGCTATTATCGCGAGCCGGAGATACTCGACATAATGTACGGCGCAGTTAGGAATCCGAACAGGCGCATATGTATTTCCGCCGCAGTATGGCTCATAATCATTGCCGGTATTTTTCATGACAAACTCGAGGACGGCGATTACCCTGCCATTGTGACAGCCGTAGAAGAATACGCCAATCTGAACCTGCTTGATATATATAAAACCATACTCAATAATATCAAAGGTGGCGAGAGCGATTTCTTTATGGATATCGCCCAACTAAGCCAACGCCTGAAAGGCATCGACCCGAGTAATCCTGAATCGATTAAGAACATCGACTTGAGCAGCGATGATTACGATAGGATAAACCGCTTCAACAAGGCACAGGCAGGCGGCGCTGACGTATTTGGCAACAGTATAGGACGAATGCGCCACTTCCCGTTTTTCGCTCAGCTGCCCAACTGGTTCCTTCCGTTCGATACCCAGCACAGCGCACTGGCAGAAATTACCGATGGCGAAGGCGCGGAAATAGCCGAATCAATCGCGATGATGCCCACTATCGCCGACAGCGATAAATATGCGCTATTGCTATCGATGAGCCAGATGCCGGCATCGATGCGCAATCAGGCCATGATTGCCATGGTCGACAGCATGAGGTCGGTATCGGATACACCCGAATATCGCGAGGCAATGAGCGAACTGTCAAAGATACCTGATTCGGCGCTGATAGCCAATCAGATCCACACCCTGATGCGCTTTGTCAATTCCTTTGCCAAGGCGAGCGAGTTTCCGTTTGTTATCAGGTGGACTCCCGGCGCATTTCTCGAATCGAATGCGCTTAGCCACATAATGACGGACGATAAGATACTCGACCTTGCCAATTACACAGCTAAGCTCGGGCTGCATGACACTGCTATCGAATTATTCGAAAGCATAGAGAACCGCAACCCCGACATCATGACAGTGGATGATTATGAGGCATTTGCCGAGCTACTTGCTGCATATAAAGATGACAAACAGAGTCTTGCCAAAGCATCGGAGTATCTGGCGCTGGTCCTGCAAAACAAACGCGACAGAAAAGACCTTGCCGTAAAGCTGGCTAAGGTTTATCTCGAACTTGACAATCCTGAGCAATGTATCCAAACCCTTCAGGCAGCCGACCTTGTCAATAGCAACGAATCCGATGCCCTTGCGCTACTTGCCGACGCCTACATTGCCGAAAATAAGTTTGCAGAGGCTATCGAAATCCTTCACCAGATAGATTATATACAGCCCGAAAACAAGGATGCCAAATACAAACTTGCTCGTACATACCTATTGGACAATCATCCTGTTGAGTGCTACGAAATAATAGCAGACATACGGACAGATAACTCCGGTCGTGCCGAGCTTGAGGCTATATCTTTGTGGCTCAGCGGACATACCGACAAAGCAATATCAATCATCGAAAGCGTATTGCCGTCAGACGAAGAAGATGCAGAAAAGCATATCGACGACTTGGCCAAAAGTATCGCCGGCCTATCGCCCTATCCGGTAGGACGTGATTCGGCATATGCCGGTCTGTTGACGCTGCCCGATGTAATCCGCTACCGCCTCCAAGGCTCACAATTCGGAAATCTTTAACATAAACACTTCATAATTATTATGGTAATCCAACGTTGGCAGAGCGTACTGCTACTCATTGCCGTGGTGCTGATGTGTATCTTTTGCGCCACCCCCTACGCAACCGTCAAGGCTGTAGAAGCCTCGGAGCAAACACAGGTCTTTGTATCTGATGCACCGGTGTACCTTGTACTCAACATCGTCATAGCCGCGCTGCTGTTCATTGCAATCTTCTTGTTCAAGAACCTCAAGCTGCAGATGCGTGTAACCCTTATATCAATAGTGCTTATTGCGGCATCTATTGTTACCTGCGGTATCATGCTCTATACTAATATGCCTGATGCGGCACTGATATGGACCGGCGGAGTGCTTTTGCTCATCGTTGCGCTGGTGTGTGCAGTTTTCGGCCTGCGTTTTATGCGTAAAGACCACAATCTCCTTCGCAGCTACGACAGACTCAGATGACAGATAAGGAATTTGCATGGATTGAGGCTAATATAGCCGAGCGACCCGAAAAACTGCGGCTTGCAGTACACGGCCGCAACGACGGCATTGACTATGAATCTGCAATCACGCAGATTGAATGCCGACGAAAGTTTGCGACCAAGCTCCAGCAGACCTTGGCCTCGTTTCCGCGATTTCTATTTCCGTCAGTTCTTGCCGGCGAGCAGGCCACATCCGACCTGCTTGCCGACTACCACACATCACTTACCGGTAATTATAACAAGGTATTAGACCTAACAGCCGGCCTCGGAATCGACATATTCCATATCGCTGTAGATGCTACCCAAGCGATAGCCGTAGAACTGGATCATGCACGCGCCGAAGCCCTTAAATATAATGCCGCAGGTCTACGACTTGATAATGTCGATATTATAGAAGGCGATTGCATAGATTATATCGACAGATGCATTGCCGATAACACGTATTTTGATGCGGCATTTATTGATCCGGCCCGCCGCGCAAGCGATGGCTCGCGAGTCTTCGCCCTTGCCGATTGCGAACCGGATATAGTAGCATTGCTACCAAAAGTACAAAAAATTTGCAAGCGACTCATTATCAAAGCATCGCCCATGCTTGACATCACACATACGGTGAATGCACTGTCGGTGAAACCGTCGGTAATAGCAGCAGTAGGCACCCCTATCGAATGTAAGGAGTTGCTGATTATAATCGACTTTGACCGAGAAGTCGAAGAAACAATTATCGAAGCTGTCACACTTAGCCGCGACGGCAATTCAACATTTTCATTTACCCGCAAAGAAGAAGAATCAGCTTCTGCACCAGCTCTCACCGCGCCGCTCAAAGCAGGAGATTACATTTACGAATCCTCTCCGGCACTGATGAAAGCAGGCGCATTCAAACTTGTAGCATCGACATTCGGGCTATCGGTATTTCATCCGAATACGCGGCTATACTATTCAACCGATGCTATCGACGGATTTCCGGGCAGGCGCTACCGTGTAGTAGAGTGTATGCCTTATGCCTCGAAAGTGATAAAGCGCTTCAAATCAAAGTATCCGCGCATCGAAGTGGCTGTACGAAATTTCGGTATAAGCGCCGACAATCTTAGAGCCAAACTCGGCGTACGCGACGGGGGCAGCCTAAGGCTTTACGGATATACAGATTCACGAACGGAACAAATGCTTGCCGTGGTAGAGCATGCATAAACTCACTTGCGGATAAGTCTGTAGAGCTCGCCTATCCACAGCACCAAGGATGTAGAGCCTATAATAACGAGCCAATCCATTAAGCTTAGAGGCACAACGCTAAAGAATGGGCCTCCGAGGCTGACTATGAGAATCTGACCAACCAATATAACAAAGGCTATAAAGAGGAAGCCACCGCAACCCTTGAAGTGAAGTGCCGATCTGCCGGTGGCAAAGGCCCTGGCGTTGAACATATTCCAAAACTGCAGGAATACGAAAGTGGTAAAGAAGAATGATATCTCGTAAGGTGTCAGCGATGCGAGCTGAGAATCGAAAGGCACTCGCCCTATCTGGTCGAAACTGTTGATGTCGGTGTGCTCAAGATAATACAGCAATGCAAATAGCAATACCGTAAACAAGAGTCCGGCACCGATAATGAATTCCCACATCGATTTATTAATAATGAAGGCGGAGCGCGAACGTGGTTGCTCTTTCATTACCGACTGTGTAGGCGGCAACGACGCAAGGGCCATGGCTGCAAATGTATCCATAATCAGGTTGACCCACAACATCTGAGTCACTGTCAGTGGCGACTGCATGCCCAGGAAAGAACCGGAGAGTACTATCAGACAAGCTACCACGTTGACCGTAAGCTGGAATAATATGAATCTTTGGATATTACGATATAACGAACGTCCCCACATAACGGCACGACCAATCGAAGCAAATGAATTGTCGATAATCGTTATATCGCTTGCCTCTTTTGCCACCGAGGTGCCGTCGCCCATCGACAATCCCACCTGAGCGGTTTTGAGCGCCGGGGCATCGTTTGTACCGTCACCTGTAACGGCAACAACTTCGCCACCATACTGCAGGGCTTCTACAAGCCTTTTCTTGTCCATAGGCCTTGCTCGCGCTATAATCTTGAAGTCAGCTGCACGGTTCTTCAACTCCTCGTCGGACATCTCGCCAATCTCGACACCGGTTACTATATTTCGTTCGCCATCGGTATCGTCGTTCCACAATCCTATCTGCCTGCCTATTTCCTTAGCTGTACCCGGAGTATCACCGGTCACAATCTTTACCTTTATTCCGGCGTTTAGCACCTCGGCCATGGCATCGGGAACATCAGAACGTACGGGATCGGAAATTGCCGCAATGCCAAGGAATGTCAATCGGCCTGCGACTACGGCGTTGTTGTCGATCGTAGTATCCCCGTCGGCAAGCCGCTGGAAAGCAAAACCAAGCGTACGCATAGCCATGTTCTGATATTCAAGCAATTGTGCGTCAATCTCGGCTTTGGAAACTGAAGTGTCTTTACACATTGAGAATACAATCTCGGGGGCACCCTTGACGTAGAGAATCCTGTCGCCCGATGCGGTCTGAACCACAGTTGCCATATATTTGCGCTCAGTAGAGAACGGCAGTTCCTCTACGATCGTAACTTTATCTTTCACAGCCTGATAGTCGACGCCTCGATCATGCAGCCACAGGAGCAGAGCGCCTTCGGTAGGATTGCCGAGGACCTCCGGTTTATCTCCGGCGAGGTCAAGCATTGCTGTAGAATTGACAGCAATACCCTCCTCTATCACCTTTTCGTCGGGATTACCGTAAAACTTGGTTTGGTATATCTGCATCCGGTTGCGCGTAAGAGTGCCGGTTTTATCGGTGCATATGACCGTAGTTGCACCCATGGTCTCGCAGGCATGAAGCTTGCGGACGAGGTTGTTGGTGCGCAACATACGCCTCATCGAGTATGCCAGCGACAGAGTGACAGCCATTGGCAAACCCTCAGGGACGGATACCACAACCAAGGTGACTGCAATCATAAGACTCTGAAGGAAATAGGCAATAAATTCCACCCACTGGAAATCTTCGTGGATAAAGTACATGGTTATACGCCCCACGATAATAGCCGCCGCCACAATGTAGCTGAAAATCGAAATCATATGACCGAGGCGGTCGAGCTGTTCGTCAAGAGGGGTTTTGACGCTGCTATCTATCTGAGCAGCAGTAAAGACTTTGCCATTTTCGGTACTGTCGCCGACTGCAAATACCCTCATTATGCCATGACCTTCCATTACCTTTGTACCTCGCAACACGTGGTTCGAAGGAAATGTGGCTTCGGGGTCGAAATGTTCGGAATCAGTAGTTTTAGCGCACGAAGGTTCGCCGGTAAGAGTTGATTCGTCGATACTCAGCGTAGTTGACTGGAGCAGTTCACCGTCGGCAGGTACCTCCTCGCCGGTGTTGAGAAGCACTATGTCGCCAACCACTATATCTTTTTTAGGGACAGCCATTGCCAGCCCGCCGCGAATCACCTGCACAGGCTCGTCGTCGTTGACCTTGTTGAGCAATTCAAACTCGCGGTCGGCCTTCAGCTCAAAAACGAAGGCAAGGCCTGTAGCAAGTATTATTGCCATAAAGATGCCGACAGGCTCGAAGAACACAGCCGCGCCGTCACCAAGGCACCAGTACTCATAGCACGAAATACATACCGATAATACCCCCGCAATCAGGAGAATAATAATCAGTGGGTCTTTGAATTTCTCGACAAAACGCAGCCATAATGGAGTTTTGGCTGCCGGAGTGAGAATATTCTGACCGTGCTTTATTCGGCTCTTCTGTACTTCGGCCTCGCTAAGACCTGTGAAACTATGTTGTTGCGACATAAAATGCAGTATTCAGTTTTGAGTTGCAAAATTACTCAAAAATATCGTAGCCGGGTTATAATTGATTATTAAATAATCATTAATTCTTTTCTTTAAACAAAACCGTCGCGTCTGCGGTTTGGAGAAAAAAGCATCCGACAGGAGCGAGGGTGTTGTCGGCTCCTGTCGGATGAAATATCAGAGTGCCCTAAGGGGAACTATTTAGTCGGAATCACCGGCTTGATAGTGCCGTCGGGGTTGAATTCGAGACGGTCGATACAAACCTCGCGATGTATGCCGGGAATTTTATCTTTATCGATATATTCCTCGTTGATACGGTGATACACAATCACCCACTCGTCTGTGCCGGGAATGTTGATTACCGAATTGTGGGCTGTGCCGTAGATTTTCTCGCCCGGATTCTGAACGAGAATATTGCACGGATCGGCAACTGTGATTTTGCCTAATGGCGAATCAGACGTGCCATATGCCACATGATAGTTGGGCGAACCGGTATCATCAACCGACCACATGAAATAATACTTTCCATTGCGCCAGAACACATATGGAGCTTCGCGGTAGGCATAAGTATCGAGAGTACCACCCTTGGGAGTCATCACGGTGATTGTTTCTTCTTTGATAGAAGTCATGTCATCGTTGAGCTCGGCACCGGCCATATAACCGTTGCCCCAGTACAGGTAGTATTTGCCCGAAACAGGGTCGTGGAACACATCGACATCGATTTGCTGGCCTCGGCCTACAGGTGATTTATCCAGCATGGGCTTGTCAAGCGCCACAAAGGGCCCTGCGGGGTCGTCGGCAACTGCAACGCTGATAGCTTTGCGCTTGTTGACAGGATTCTGACCGCTAAAATAGAAGTAATATTTATAGCCGTCGCCTTCTTTGCGCTCGATGATTGCAGGCGCCCACGCATTGCCGGTCGACCAAGGCACCTGGTCGCTCTTGAGGTCGAGCATGATTCCTTCGTAAGTCCATTTGCCAAGATCGGGCGACGAGAATACAGTGAAATAATATCCGCCCCAACCGGGAGTACCGTCGGTGGTGGAGTATATATAGTATTTGCCGGTCTTGTTGGAATACAGTATTTCAGGGTCGGCGTGAAGGCCGGGCAGGACAGGGTTTTTCCATACGTTGTTGGGCCATTTAGCTTCGAGGGCTGCTTTCTCGGCCTTTGTGATAGGCATCACAGTACCGTGGCGGGGGAAGAAGTCCTTGCTAAATGGCTTTGGCTCGGCAGAGAAGGTCTTGAGGTCCTTAGATGTCTGATACTCATAACGACCCGAGGTATATAGGTCGTACATAAGCACATATTCATCGCTGCCGTTGAGTTTGAATATACCCGAACCTTCGACAGGAGTCTTGCCGGCATAGGCATCGAGGTAGTCGAACGACTCTTTCCACGGGCCACGCAAGTGCTTGGCAGTTGCTTTTTTGATGCCGTTTTTGACTTCCTTGCCTTTTTTGTCCTTGGTGTGGCCTTTGAAGAACATATGCCAACGGCCGTCGGGACCTTTCACGATGTCGTTGTCGATGCATCCGTCTTTCGAACGGAACAGCACTTTAGGCTCGCTCTCGAAACCGGTAAAATCCTCATTAGCATAGGCATAATATGTTATCAAGCCTTTCTTTTCATCCTCGCGACGCAGGGTGAAGTATACCATGTACTTGCCTACTTCGGGGTCGTAGATAGTCTGCGGCGCCCACACCCAGTAGGCATCCGAGAAATTCTTGGGATAGTCCTTGCTCAGATTCACCTTGGAGTGTTTCCAGTTGGTAAGGTCGTCGGACTTGAGCATCACGATGCCCGGATTTGCACGCCAGCCGTTGTTGGCAGTGCACATGTCGGTGGCAACCATATAGAATGTTTTGCCGTCGGCACCACGCAGGATATGTGGGTCGCGAATACCGCCACTTTCGCTGATAGTATCCGACGATATTACCCGGCGGTTGGAGTTCAACGCATGCCAGTCAATACCGTTGTCGCTGACAGCAAAGCGCAGCTGCTCCTGGTTGTGACGATTACCCTCGCGACCTTCGAAATATGCAAAAAGATAGGCCTCACATTCGGGGTCGGACGCATTTGCATAAGGAAGCGTACATGCTGCGAGAAATAATAATGGGATGTACCGTTTCATACAATTTTATTGATTGAGTGTTTCGAGAAATTCAATTTCGACGATACGCAGTTCGTTGTTGGTTTTGTCGCCGCCTTCGGCTTTGAAGAGGTCGAGTTCGCCGGCTTTTGGCTCAACAACTTCTACAATCTGGTCGAAAGCATCGCTGTCTTCGGCAGCACCTTTAAGACGAATGGTATATGTGTCGGTCAGCACAGGGTGCTCGATATTGAGATGCACGTAACCAAGGCTGCGCTCTGTATTTCCGCTCCATACCAGTGTGTCGCCTGCATAAACCTCGAGAGGATATGAACGCTGGCGCCAGCCGGTGAGCTTGACGCAGATATCGTCGATAGCCGCACGACGCTCGAGCTTGAAGGTAATCCAGCCGGTAGAAAGTCGGCCGTCGTTGCGCCACTCGCTCAGTTCGTTGTCATCGTAGCTGTTTGCAACGCTCTCGGCATTTGCCCCTGCTGTGGCACTAAGAATCTTTGTATCCACCTTGGTGTCGACGTACGAAGGACCGGCAGGAGTGGCTCCACGGTCGAAACGCGAACGAAGGCCTTCCCACGGCATGTGACGCGACAGTCCGTCGCGGCTTTCGATAGCCTTGGTATCAAACGACACGCTCACCGGGTCGAAACCGGGGGCGGTAGCAATAACAGTGACATGACCGGCCTGAGGCAGCGAGCGCAACATCACGCGGTTGATACCGGCCTCGACAGGCAGAGACATCGCTCCGGCGAAGTTATTCTTGCCCTGAGCAACGCCGCCGCGCCATTCAATCGGGCCGTCGATAGTAAATGTGACAGTATCGTTGGCAAGAGGACAGCGTCGGCCTTTGGCGTCAACGACCTCGAACTGTACAAGGGCAAGGTCGGCGCCGTCGGCATATGTGCCGTTATCGCCCTGCATGAGGCTGAGCTTGAGTTTTTTGGCCTCTCCTACAGTCTCGATCGACTTTGTCATCACAGGCTTATGGTTTTTATCGTAGATCACAGCCTCGACAACACCCGGCTCGTAGGGAATAGAATCGAATGTATATAGGAAGCGATACTCCTGACGGCCCGGACCATATGATTTGCCGTTGACTTTCAATTCTACAGCATCACCCGACGAAACCACGTAGACCGGTTTGACTGTGCCTTCGGGATAGTTCCAGTGTCCAACAATATGAGCATCAACATTTTCGGGGTCAACCCATGCATCCCACATCACCTTATGGGCGAAGAAGCCGTCCTTAGGAATGCGCATGGGGTCTACCACGCCGCTTATACGGTAGTTCTCGGCACTGCGTCCGTGGGTCTGGGTATCAGAGAAGATAATCTTGGCACCGCCGGAGTTGACACGTCGACCGGTGCCGGGGCGCTCGCGCCAGAAATCGTACCAGCGACGCACGAATTCGATAGTCAGCTGGTCCTGGTTCTGATTGTAGGCAGTTGCAGGTGCGTTTTTATACATCGGGCCGTCGCCATGTTTGTGATAGGGATAGCTCCAGTCATCCCAATATTTGCGCAGGCCTTCGTCGCGGCAGTATTCGGTCTGAATCATGGGGTGATGCTCGCTCTTGTTTACATAGAGCATCTCGCCGCCATACTCTGCCTCGCGAATATCGAGCATCTCGCGCGAACCGATAGCACGTCCGCCGTGAGGGTCGTAAAGGTCGCGGATATCGCGCATCTCAATCATATGCTCGCGCGATATTGATTCGTTGCCCGACTCCCAGAATATCACACTGGGGTTGTTGCGATAATATATTATTGCATCGCGCATGAGGTCTTTGCGATGCTCCCAGCGGCGGCCGGTGCAGTCGCGTTCGGAGTCACCGGCGGGCAACATCTGCATAAGGCCCACGCGGTCGCACGATTCGACATCCTGACGCCAGGGCGAGATATGCATCCAGCGCACGAAGTTAGCACCGCTCTTGACCATAAGGTCATTTGAATAATCGCTCAGCCAAGGAGCAACAGAGAGGCCTACGCCGGGCCATTCGTTGCTGCTGCGCTGTGCATAGCCTTTCATCTGCAGCACGCGGTCGTTGATCCACACCTTGCCTTCGCCGAAGCGTGTCTTGCGGAAGCCGGTGACGGTAGCAACTTCGTCGGTGACTTTGCCGTTAATTTCGAGCGCAGTATTGACTGTATACAGGTATCCGTAGCCCCAGCTCCAGAAGTGGAGGTCGCCAACGACTTCGGAGCCCTTGAGCACGGCTGTTTTACCTGCGCCGACAGTCTCTTTCGAGCCACGGAACGAGGCCACTTTCTTGCCGTCGTTGTCGAAAATAGAAACTAAAAGTGTGGCCTCTACGGGTTTCTTGCCGTCGTTTCGTACTTCGGTCTCAACATTTATACGTGCCTCGCGGCTGTCGACTTTGATATCGTCGGCATAGACATATGTGCCGGTTGTGCCGAGGTTGCTATAAAGCGGCAGGGTCTGGTATACCTTGTCGGCAACATGGAGACGTACATTTTTGGGAATACCGCCGTAGTTGGCATTGAAGTTGCGGTCGTTCCACTGGTAGAGGCTGTTTGTGGCGCGTTCGCGATAGCGCCAGTTGTTGTCGGTTCG
The DNA here is from genome assembly GCA_001689415.1 of Bacteroidales bacterium M2. GTDB lineage: Bacteria > Bacteroidota > Bacteroidia > Bacteroidales > Muribaculaceae > CAG-873. Next base: position 74,454 of record LUJM01000096.1, read on the forward strand.
CACGGCAAGTACGTTTTCCTTACCGAATTTTACATAAGGTGTGATGTCGAAACCGACAGCCATTACACCGTTTTCGTGCAGGCCGAGGTGGTGGCCGTTGAGGTAGAAATCAGCGCCTTGGCGCACACCCTCGAATTCCAGAAAAATCTTTTTACCCTTATCTGCAGCAGGCACTTTGAAGTGCTTGCGATACCATGCTATGGTATCAGTGAGTTCATAGATTGAAACCTTGAAGGCTTCGTCTTCGTTGAAAGCACGAGGCAGGGTTATTTTCTTCCATTCTGAATCGTCGAATTTTACAGCATCGGCACCGGCCTTGTCACCCACGGTGAGCAACCAGTCGGAATTGAAGTTGTAGCTTTCGCGGGCCTCTGTGCATAAATACCCGGAAGTGATTGCAGCTGCGATAGCAATTGCATTACATAGGTTTTGTTTCATGATACGGCTATTGTGTCTTATAATATAAAGGGAGCCGCCATCGCTGACGGCTCCCTGCCTTATAGTACGTTGTTAGTCAGATTACCAACCGGGGTTCTGTACGAGGTTGGGGTTCTTGGCTATCTCAGTCTGAGGAATGGGATAGAAGTACTCCTTGTCGTCCCACTGGCGAGAAACTTTCTCGGGAGTGTAGGTATATTTGTAAGTGGGCTTTTCTTCAGTTCCACCTGTAATCTCACGAGTGATGTTCATACGGGTGATCGAAGTGAAGTAAGTGTTAGCCTCTTTCCAACGGCGAACATCCCAGAAACGGTGACCCTCGAAAGCGAGTTCCACGAAACGCTCGTTCTGATATTTTGCCCAGAATTCGCCGTCGCCTACAGTGATGTTAGGCATTTTGGCGCGTTTGCGAACCATGTTGACAGCTTCGCGAGCCGACATTGTATGACCTTCGGGCTTAGCGTCAGCACTACCTGTAGCTTTGAAGAGAGCTTCAGCATAGTCGAGAAGGATACCGCCATAACGGAAGTTGAGGTAGGTGTGGCGAGAATTCTTGAAGCCTGCGGTAGCACCAAGGCCGATAGCGCCGTTGCAAAGTTTCTTGAGGTAGTAGCCGGTAGTAGTAGCATTAGCCTTGGGCTGTGCGTTTACACCACCATAGAACAACTCGAGAGCTTGGTTGGCTGAAGTAGGCCATTTGTCGCCGTTGACAGCTACAGTAACTTCGAGACGGGGGTCACGGTTCTTGTAGGGGTTGGCGGGATCATAGTTCGAATCCGGGTCTGTGATTGCCTTGCCGGTCTTCATTTCGTAGGCATCTACGAGGTTCTGAGTGGGGCATGTGCCACCTTTGCCACCTTCTACACCTACAGGGTAGTTGTTGGTTTCAACATAGTTGTCACCATCGCTCGATTTGTAGTAGCGGTAGCAGAAGATAAGTTCTTTGGCGATAGTACGCTTGCTGAAGTTATCAGCTGCCCAGAGGTCGGCATACTTGTTGGTAAGACCTTTCTTCTGAACCTCACACTCTTCGATCAGTTCTTTGTAGTAGTTGGCAGCTACAGTGTAGCGCGACTGATCATTAGACGGGTTGAAGAGGGGGCTTGCCCAGTAGAGAGCAGCACGTGCACGCAGAGCGAGAACGGCAAGCTTGCCTGCACGACCGGTCTCAGAAGCACCGGTAGCGAACTCACCAAGGTCGGCATAGTCAACGATGATTTTATCCTTGATTTCGTCGCACTCCTTGAAGATATACTCGAAAATCTCGTCGGAAGTATTACGGCTGAGCGAGTTAGCCTCGGCTGCGTCCATGTAGTGGTCGATCAGAGGCACACCACCGTACTGACGGTTGAGGATAAAGTAGAAGTATGCACGGAGGAAACGAGCCTCGTAGGGATAGTTCTGATACTGATGCATCAAAGCGGTGTACTTCGGGTCGAGAACCTGATCGGGGAAGGTAAGATCCTGGAAGTTCTCGAGGAAGTGGTTGGCAGCCTGGATAACCGTATACATGCTATTCCAGGTGCTACCCTTAGCGTTAGCAGGGCTCCAGCCACCATTGTAGAAGTCTTCGATAGCGTTGCCGGGACGGCTGAACTCAGCCTCGTCGGTAGCGCAAGCCGACATAGCACCGTTGCTGAAGTTACCGAAGTCGTAGTCCACGGCCTTGTAGAGCTGGGTCATGAAACCTCCGACACGGCCCGTGGTAGCGATAATGTACTCACGGTCGTCGACGGTGTACTCATTATAGTCCATCTCGTCTTTACACGAAGTGGCGGCCACTCCGAGCAGGGCAAGAGATGCGATTATATATTTTGTTTTCATATCTGTTTTGTGAGAAAGTTTTTAGAAAGTTACGCTCAGACCGAAAGCGAAGCTCTTGCTAACAGGGTTGATACCGTAGCATTCGGGGTCGTTCTGGGGTACGTTGCTGGTTGCGAACAGGTCGGTACCGCGGAAGTAAACCTTAGCGCCGTTAACAACGTTGAGCTTGTTGAGGAACGATTCGGGCAGGTTGTAGTAAACTTCGAGGTTACGCAGTTTCAGGAACGAACGGTCGCGCATCCACAGAGTAGAAGTGCGGTAGTTGTTGTTGTTGCTTGAGCTGCTGAGTGCGGGGAAGAGGGCATCCTGGTGATCGGGGGTCCAACGGTTCTCGTAAGCGTACTCCGAGATGGTGGTGTTGTTGATCAGAGGCCAGTACATCGACTTGGTGTTGAGCACGGCAGTGTATTTGCCTGTTCCCTGGAAGTAAGCGTAGATACCAAGGCCTTTCCACTCAGCACCGATACGGAAGTTGTAGTAGATGTTGGGGCATGTGGTAGTATGGCCGATAGCGGTCACGTCGTTAGCATCGATAACACCGTCGTTGTTGATATCAACGTATTTGATATCGCCGGGACGTACGGTAGAGAATGTCTGTTTGGGGCTTGCGTCGATATCAGCCTGATCCTTGAAGAAGCCGTCGGCGATAAGGCCGCGGAGCTGGTCAACTTGGCCACCGGTTTCTACGAGGTTGGCATACAGACGGGGCTCTTCGAGCATGTCTACGATCTTGTTGGTATTGTAGTTGAAGTTACCGCCGAGGCTGATAGTCCAGTCACCGAAGGTCTTGCTGTAGTCGAGGGCAAGTTCTACACCCTTGCTGTCTACGATACCACCGTTTTCATAGGGGGCTTCGATACCGATGAGTGCAGAGTATTTACCTGCCGACGATACCCAGATACCTGAGCGACGCTCTTTGTAGAGGTCAAGGCTTACGTTGAGACCGGGCATCCAGCCGAAGTCGATACCTACGTTATATTTGTAGGCTTTTTCGCGTCCGGGGTTGGCAGTTGCCATCTGGCCGAGGGCTGTCTGGCCGAAGCTTGAGTTCCAGTCGTTGGTAAAGGGATAGGTGATACCGCTGGTAACGTACGACTGAGTGTAGTACGACCATACCCAGTTACCGCTGCTATCCTTGGGAAGGAAGTCAGAGTTGATCAGACCTGCCGATGCACGTACCTTGAGGTAGAGGTCGGGGTTGGTCCAGAATGCTTCGTTCGATGCTACCCAAGAGAGACCGAGTGTGGGCGAGAAGGCCCATTTGGTACCGGGTGCGAGGCGGCTGCTGCCGGTCTCGACCAGGGTAAGGTCGGCCATATAGCGATTAGCGTAGTTGAGGTGTGTCCACCAAGAGATGTTCTGACGGTAAACGGTGTTGTTGACGCCGTTGGGGTCGGTGTACTCATAGTCCCACTTCAGCTGGCTGTAGAGACCGAGCTTGCCGAAAGTGTTCTTGTAGTTAAGACCTACGTCGAAGTGGAGGAAACGGTGGTAGGTGTTAGTACCCGAACCGCCATTCATCTGCGAGTCCTTACCCTGCTCAGAGAGAGAGAAGGTGGGTTTGTCCTGACCTTCGGGCCACGAGGTTGTAACGTCGGCATAACGATACTCTTTCGAGTGGTTCTCCCACATGTTTGCGGTGTTATCGTAAGCGAAGGTAACCTGTGCGCCGAGACCTTTGAGGATCGGGCTGAGGTCCTGCTTGATAGTCATGTCAGCAAAGAGGGTACGGGTGTGGTTCTTATAGTAGGCAGCAGCTGTAGACTGGGCTACAGGGTTCATTGTGCCTGCCCAAGTAGACGAACCTGCCCACATGCCGTTTTCGGCTTTGATAGGGAAGGCTGCCGAGGGTACGGTGTAAACCATATCCCAGAGGTTAGCCTGGTTGCCGGGCTGCTGATCCTCGCTAAGTGAACCTAACACATTGACAGCAAGTTTTGTTGTCGGAGTGAGCTCGATATCGAGGTTCATGCGGATGTTACCACGGCTGAACTTATCCTGAGTCGAATAACCTTCGTTGGTATTGGGGCGTTTGATAAATCCACCCTGGGTAAGAAGAGTACCCATAGCGTAGTACTGGAACTTCTCTGTACCGCCACGGAACTCGGCAGTGTACTTGTTGACAGAACCCTTGTCACGGAATACCTCGTCAACCCAGTTTACATTGGGATAGAGGTAGGGGTATGAACCGTCGGCGAGAGCCTGAATTTCCCAAGGCTGGTAGCGAACGCCGAGACCGTCGTTGGTGCGGGCTTCATTGATAGCGTTGCCGTATGCAGCACCGTCGAGGAACTTGGGCTTGTGTGCCATGTAGTCGATTACGTGATCGTAGGTGATCTTGATCGACTTGCTGTTCTTCACACCGCGCTTGGTGTTGACAACGATTACACCGTTGATACCCTTGTTGCCGTAGAGTGCTGTAGCGGTGGCATCCTTAAGGATGTACACGTTTTCAACTTCCTCGGCCGAGATAGTATTGATATCACGCTCGATACCGTCAACTATGAAGAGAGGGGTGTTGTTGTCGTTGAGGGTCTGCAGGCCACGCACATAGAAAGTGGGGTTGGTCACTGCATAGCGGCCGGCATTCTGAAGCGACTGCATGCCATTGCCCTGACCTAAGATGTCATTGCTGATGTTCTTGGCCGAACGGCGGTTGATCTGGCTATTGCCGATCACCGACACAGCACCGGTGCTTTCGCCCAAGGTGATATCCATGTCGCCGCCGTAAGATACAACCTGGTTTGGCGACAGGCTGCTCTGTATCGAATCGGTCTGTGCTGTGGCGCCTACTGACATAGCAGCTATAACCGTCAGCACTGATATATATCTTTTATACATAAAGTCTGATTAATCTAAATGAGATTGTAAGTTGATTACCAGCCGGGGTTCTGGTCAAGACCATAGTTCTTGTTGACCTCGGTGATAGGGAATGCCTGGAAGTAATACTTAGGATCGAATCCCTGGGTCCACCAGATACGAGCATTGTTAGTAATCTCGAAGATTTCGTACTCGAAATCGGTAGGCTCGTAGAAGCGGGGGTTGCTTGCTGTGATAGCAGTGTTCTTGCGGTCACCGTCCCACCACATTGTCTCGTCGCGCTGACCGTCTACCATACGGTACATGCGAAGACCGTGGAGCTTCTTCTCGAAGAGGTCGGCACGTTTGTAACGGATAAGGTCGAAGTAACGTGACATCTGGAAAGCAAGCTCGCAAGCACGCTCACGCATGATTTCCTCGAGGAGGGCATCTTTATCCGAAGTAAGGTTCTTGTCGGGGTTGCACTCTACAAGGCCCTTCATACCAACGCGGGCACGTACGGCGTCTACATATTTGATAGCTTCGGTAAGCGAGCCACCTGATTGGAGAATAGCTTCGGCATAGGTAAGATACATATCGCTAAGGCGGAGGGGGCTCCACTGAGGCCAGTTACGCAGGAATGCGAAACCTGAAACATATGTAAGCATGCGATAGCCTGTACCCCAGAAGCCCTGGCCGGTCTTAGGCTGCTGTTTAGCAACAGTACCACCTACATAACCTTCGTAAGGTTCACCGCTGCGAGAACCGCTGTTCCATTCGATTACGCAACGCTGACCGTTTACAGCAACGTTTTCATACAGACGGGGGTCGCGGGTATACTTAACGTCCTGAAGGTCGTGCTGACCGTCAACCTTGGTACCCTTGATAAACATTTCACCGAGTTTGCCTTCGGCTTTAGTTTTGTTCCAGTCGAAGGGAGTACCGTCGGCCCAGGGGAACATCTCTACGTACTCCTGAGTGGGGCAGTAAGCAAGACGCTCGTTTGCACCTGTACCATTTTCAGGACCTGACTTGCTCGCAAAAGCAAGCATGAACCAGCGGTAGCTGTTATCGTTGGCAGTACTTGAAACGCGTACACTGTGGATGATTTCGGGGCTGCTCTGGAGCATGTAAGAAGAACGGAATGCAAATGCATAGTCTTCCTGAGTGTTACCGCCGGGCACTACGAGGTGGTAGTGGCCGCGAGCATTCATTTCCTGGAAGAATTTATCGCAAGCATTCTTGAGAGCTGTCCAGCGAGCGGCATCGTAACCGCACAGCCATACGAACTCGGGGTGCTCCATAGTATATTTACCTTCGTAGTAAGGTTTCTCAGAGTTGAGAAGGGGAGATGCAGCAAACTGGAGAATCTGAATCTTGAGCGCGTGAGCACCGGCAAGAGTCCAGTGACCGGTTTTTTCTACAGCATCGTCGCCGTCGTAAGCCCAAGGCATGTGGTTGCCTTCGATAGCTGTGTCGAGAAGACTGATCATAAAGTCGATAGTCTCCTGAGCAGATTTACGGCCGGAATACTCTACTTCGTCGCCTACATATGCTTTGTCAACAATGGGCAGACCACCGTAGAAGCGGAACATCTGGAAGTAAGAGTATGCCATGAGGCAACGGGTTTCGTCGGCAATGCGTGCTTTTTCGGCATCGTCCATACCGGGAACGTTCTCGATACGCTCGAGCATGATATTTGCAGCACGAACATTCTCCCAAATATGCATATTATTATAGGGGAAAACGTTGTAGTTGCCATTACCGTCGGCGGCAGAAGTTACCATGCCGTTGTAATACCACGATACAAGCGAAGGAGATGCTGTACAAGCATGGTGAGTATCGGCGAGGATATCAGGCATGCCTTTAAAGTAATTGTAATACTGAGGAGTATTATTAGTCGAGCCTGTAGGCAGGTTATAATACTGGTAAGCGTACATCTGATTGAGGAAGTAACGCGTATACTCAGCATTGCTGAAGACAGTATCGGCTGTGGTTGTACCGCCGGGAGCTTTCTCCAGGAAGGCGTTGCCAAATGCAATCTTGTCGGTACAAGAACCGGCTCCGACTGCTGCCAAGGCAAGGACACCAACAATGGGGAGATGTCTTATATTGAGTTTCATGATTATTAGAAGTTAATTTTGAGACTTACAGTGTAGGTTTTCTGGAGGGGATAAGAGGGCGTAGAACTTGCACGTGTCTCGGGATCACCAAAGAGGTAGGGTGTGAAAGTGAGGAGGTTATATGCACTCGCTGCAATCTGGATGCTGTTCATACCTGCTTTTTTGAGCCAGGGGCGACGGAGATTGTAAGCCAGCTGGATAGTTTTGAGACGCAGATATTTAGAATCTTTTTCGTAGAGAGTTGATTCTGCATAGTTATTGTCCCATGCAGCCCACGAAGCACGAGGATATTCATAGTCCTGACCGGGAGCCTCTGCATTCCAAGTATGAGTGAGGTGGTAAGAGAGCAGACCGCCGTCTTCATGACCTGTACGTGAGAGGAAAGGCATACGGAATACGTCGCTGATCATACGGCTAACGCCCCAAGCGCCTGTCCACTGCATCGAGAACTCGAGGTCGCGCCATGCAACACCCATATTGAGGCCGGCAACCCACTGGGGATCATCGGTCCAACCGAGGTCGCGAGTCATATCGTCGGCAGTGATTTTGCCGTCGCCGTCGAGGTCGACGTAGCAAGCGTCACCGTCTTTCATATCGGTAAGCTGTTTGGGGAAGGGTTTGCCGAAGGTCTTCTCGTAGAGTGCAGGTGTTTCTGCATCGTAGAAACGGAAGAACTTGTACATCGAGCGGGCACCGATACGGTGATCCTTAGAGTACTGATAAGCATTGCTCTGGGGTGCTTCCTTCATTTCTTTTACAACGTTGAAGTTGTGCGAGAGGTTGAAGTTAGCCCAGTAGCGCCAATCGTCGTTTACTTTGTGGTTCCAGTTCAAGCTGATTTCCCAACCGTTGCTGTCTACAACACCGAGGTTAGCATAAGGTACTGCATAACCGATAAACGAAGGAGCGGTCATATCGCGCAGAAGAATGCCGGTACGGTGCTCACGGTAGTAGTCGAATGTAGTACGGAGTTTAGAGTTGAGGAAGTAAAGGTCGAAACCGTAGTCCTGCTTGAAAGCTTTTTCCCAAGTAACTTCGGGGTTGTTTTTGCCGCTTTCTGCGTAACCGGGAAGCCATGTGCCGTTTTCGATACCGAAGTTATAAGCATAACCGAGGTCTTTTGCAAATGACTTATCACTGTAGTTGTAGGGATCGGCCATATACATGAAGCGGTCGCCACCAACCTTGTCGTTACCAACGAGACCCATAGAAACACGGAGTTTCAAGAAGTTAACAACGGGGTTAAGGGGTTCCCAGAATTTTTCGTTGCTGACTACCCAGCCGATTGAACCGGCAGGGAAGGTACCGAAGCGACGATCGGGGTGGAAGTTCTCAGAACCGTTGTAACCGATGTTAAACTCGGCCATGTAGCGGTTGTCGTAGTCATAGGTCACACGGCCAACAATGCCGACATAACCCGAGGGGATATCTGAATAGGTTTTAGGATAGTAAACTTTGCTCTGGTTATAAAGGAGGAGCGCACCTACGGTATTCAAACCGAAACGACGGTTGTAGTTGAAAGCGGCTTCGAAGTACCAGTCGCGACCACGCGCGTTCTTTTCTGCGTACGAAGGTTTCGATTCAGCAGAAAGCTGGCGATAAAGAAGTGAACCATCTTCCTGAATTACAGGAGAGTAAGAAGCGCGGCTAACAGTAACCTCTTTCGACGAGTTGAACCAGCTGTTGTAAGAACCTTTGAGGCGGAACGACAAGCCGGGAGTAACGAAGTCGAGTTTCTGAGAGAGCTGAAGGTCGCTCTGGAGTTTATTGAGGTTTGTACCATAAGAACCTTTCTGGAGGTATTCGAGGGGGTTCGAAGCACCTACGAAAGGAAGGGTAAGGTCGGTATAGTCGAGTGCAGCATAAATCATGCGGCCGTCGACGATACCGGGAGAATAGAACGGTGTAGCCTGATAGTAGTTACGGATCATACCCGATGCACCCTGGCTGGTAAGAGGCTTGTTGTCGTTCGACACGATACCTGATACATTAAATGTAAGGGTTGTGGTCGAAGTAACATCAAGGTCAAGGTTGGCACGGTAGTTGAAACGGTTGTAGCTGTAGTCGAAATCCTGATCGTAGTCAAATTCTTTGAAAAGACCGCCCTGTGTCATAAGACCGAGAGAAACGAAGTAGCGAACGCTCTTAGTACCGCCGCTGATGTTGATGTTGCTCTTAGTCTGAAGGGTTGATTTCTTCATCAGATAATCAGTCCAACGAACATTCGGGAAACGAATAGGATCGTCACCGCTGAGGAATTTGTCGAGAATCGGCTGAGAGAAAAGGGGTTCGGCACCGTCGTTCTTCTTCATCATGTTGTGATAAGTAGCGTACTGGTAGCTGTCGGCCATTTCAACCATCTTAGTAGGAGTCAGAGCCGAGAACGATGTGCTGACATCGATTTTGGGCTTGCCTTCCTCACCACGTTTGGTAGTAATAAGCACAACACCGTTTGCACCACGTACACCGAATACGGCGGTAGCAGAAGCATCCTTAAGTACAGTGATTGACTCGATTTCCTCTGGGTCGATATCGCTCATAGAGCGCTCTACACCGTCGACCTGGATAAGAGGAGCCGAGTTATTCCATGTACCCTGGCCACGCACGTACACTGTAGCAGCATCGCTACCAGGCTCGCCCGAGTACTGTACTGTGGTCACACCGGAAAGCTGACCGGCGAGCACGTTGTTGACCGAGCTCACAGGTGTCTTGACGAGTTCGTCGCCCTTGACACTTGAGATAGCGCCGGTTACGGTGATTTTTTTCTGAACACCATAAGCTACGACTTCGACGCCCTGAAGAGCGACAGTGCTTGAAGTAAGCACAACGTTCATGCCGTCTTTTGCAGCTAATTCTTTGGTTTCATAGCCCACATACGAAAAGCTGAGCTTAGCGCCGGGGGCAACGCGGATAGCGAAATTACCGTCAATATCGGTAACAACGGCAACCTTGGGTGTGCCGGTGGTCGATACTGAAGCTCCGATTAAGGGTTCGCCTGTGTCATCGACTACTGTACCCTTTATCAGAGCGGTCTGTGCAGGGGCACAGAGGACTCCCAAAAGGACAAGCAATCCTGACAAGAGCATTCTTCGTGCATGCCGAACTCCGTTCTGCAATGCCGAATTGAGACTTGGTCTGTCTTTCATGATTGGGTTATTAAAAAATGGTATTAAAATTTTGTGCAGAAATTTTATGCAAATTTGTGTAAATATTACTTACATTTATGAAAATTTTACGCCCATTTAGGTTGTTAATCCTGCTGATAAACCCTATTTACTCATTTTTATCCCTCTTTTGACTCAAAATATCACATATAGGTCTACTTTTACTTGTTTGTGTATCTCGAAATATCACTACCTTTGCATTACCAGATACAAAACCTTAACTGATGAGCAAATTTTTGTCTATACTTATTATAATACTTGTTTCACTGCCGTCCTTGGCAGCTGACATGAAAGCACGCTTTTTACCTACTTTAAGCCAGATTCCGGACCATAATATTGCAAACTTGTTCCGCGACAGAGACGGATACATGTGGTACGGCGGACCGCACGCCTTATACCGCGACGACGGCTACAACGTGCGCACCGTTACCATCGACCGCGACTGCATAATACGAGGAATATCGCAGGACCTCGACGGAAATATATGGGTTTCGACCGATAAAGGAGCGTATATTTGCGACAAGTATAATTATTCTGTAGAAATATTCGATCCTCAGCGCCTCAAAGGATATCCGGTAAACAATGTATTCTTCACAGCGGACGGCTCGATCTGGATTAACCAGTTCGGAGTGCTGCACCGCTACGACAACGAGCGCAAATGGGTGAAGGACTACCCTATCGCCGGTAAAGGACAGAAAGGTTATGTGACAGGTTTTGTAGAGCGCGTACCCGGCGATATATTTATGACATGCTATTCGAACGGAGTATATCGATACAACCGCGCCCGCGACATATTCGAAATGTTCGCCCCGACAGAAAGCACCGTTAAACTTGGCAACCTGGTATATGACGAGCACAACGACTGCTTCTGGACCAACGACCATGACGGCAACATTTACCGCTTCAACCCCTACCCTGCGCCAAACGAAGCAATCTTCACCGGCTCTCTGGTAGCGCACTACGACACCCCCGACAAGAAAGAACGGGTGCACAGATTTACACTCGACAAAAACCTTGGCTACATCTGGTGCATCACACGCAACCACCTGCTGGCCTTCGAACCACAGCCCGACGGAACATTGAAACACCTCAAGCTGTCGATATGCGACGAACTCGACGGCGCATCAATTCAAGATGTCATGGCTTCAGACGGCCTATTATGGGTTGCCTCATTCGATGAACCATGCACCGTCATTTCGCTACATAATAATAATGTAAGCTTCGACCCACTCGAACTGCTGAGAAAACGCTCCGGCAACAGACCGCTAATAACCCACCTCTGTGCCGACGACAACGAAGACCTGCTATGGCTGGTGCAACTACGCACCGGACTGGTACTATACGACCGCAAGCACAACAGACTGACTTACAATGACGAAACGCCGGAGACCAAGATACTACGCCTCAACGTTGCCAACAGTCTTGCGGCATCACCTTATTATAAAGGTGTATGGGTATCGCAGGAACGGCGCGGCCTCTTAAGGTCGGTCAAAAACGACAATAACAAAATAATCCCCGGCGACTCAATCATACTTACAACCGCTATAGACCCCTCGATGAGGGTATCGGCTATCTACGAGGACTCTAAATCACGCGTCTGGGCAGCCACAACACGCGGACTTTTCGCCTATGACCTTAACAAAAAAGACTTTGTAGTACGCCTTCCACGTGTCAAAACCGGTTCTGCAATCATAGAAGACGAGTATAAAAACATATGGATTGCCGGCAAAGACTCTACAGTATACAAATTTTCGGACGACAACATCAATAAATACTCCAGCTACAAGATTCCCGGCCATTTCTCGGCAATCAGCACCAACGACAGCCGCAACTTCTGGCTCGGCACCGACGACGGTATGCTGATTCAATTCAAGCCTGAAAGCAACAAATACTTGAAGCACAACGAATTCAGCGACCTTCTACAGGCATCAATCCTCAAGATTGTTCCCGGCAGATCGGGTAAGACATGGCTTCTATCCGAACAGTTGATTATAGAGTACGAACCCGTCACAAGAACTTACAACCTATATCAGGGCGGCCTCGACATCGACGCCGATCGATTCCTGAATGCCAACCCAGACAGCCATGGCATGCTAATGGCGGGAACTATCGGCGGCATAGCCTATGTATCGCCAAGTGCAATCCCCGACACCATGGAGATTGCAATGAAACCGCAGATTACCGACATTACCGTCGACGGTAAATCTATGATTTTCAACGAAGAAAAATCAATACAACCGGACAAACTCACCCTCGAGTCGGAAAACCACAACATAGTTTTCCACCTCAGCACCCACGATAATATAAATGCCGACAAAGTAAGGTATGCGTACCGCATGAAAGGCTTTGACAAGCAGTGGTCTTACACCAAGCGCGGTGATAACAAAGCTGTATACAATTACTTACCCAAAGGCACGTATACTCTCGAAGCTAAAGTCTGCGACCCTCATAACCGCTGGTCAACGCCCGAAAACTTACTAAAAGTTGAGCGCAAACCGGCCTTTTACGAAACCTGGTGGGCAACAAGCCTATTAATACTTATCACCATTGGGTTTATTATACTCTCTATAATCAAATATCGCAGGCATCTTTACAACGAAAACCAGGAGATGTGGTCGGACAGCGCCGAAATGGTGAAAATGCGTCAATACCTCGAAAGTCCGGTATCGCTACCCGACGAAGAATTCCGCCACCTCGACAGCCTGCTTGTGAGCAAGGCGACCGAAGTAGTCGAAGCACATCTGTCCGAACCAGAATTTGACGTAAACGAACTGGCCTCGGGCTGCAATATGTCGCGTTCGTCGTTCACACGCAAAATCAAAGCCATTACTAACCTGACCCCGCTTGAATTCATCAAAGACATCAAAATGAAACACGCCCGGCACATGCTCGAAAGCCAGAACTACACAGTGAGCGAAGTGGCCGAACGCCTCGGATTTGCCAACCGCCGATACTTCACAGCATCGTTCCGCAAGGCTACAGGCTTCAACCCGTCGGAGTATCTGCGCGACCAACACGGCGAATCAGGAGATGATAAAAACAAGCCTTTGGAGGGGTAATTTTGAGTCATTCTATGCCCTCTGCACGATTTTAACCCCATAAAGATTGGGTTTAAAACGTAACTTATACCTATTTTGTGCAACTTTGCATTGTTCCCCTTTTATCTGACAAACATGAAACAAATACAGCAAAACATTAGGTTCAATTTAGGTAAGATTGGTTTAGGCGCATTACTTGCGGCTCTACTCTCGACGTCCCCCTCGGCATTTGCCCTCGACGCCGATGCGAGTTCGCCCCGCAAAGTAATCTCGGCTAACAGCGACTGGCGTTTCCATGCAGGAGACGTCAGCGGTGCCGATGCCGTAAAATTCGACGACAGCAACTGGCAGCACGTACGACTTCCCCACGATTTCCAGATTCACCAGCCATGGGTAGAGCCTTCACCCGACGAAAAACCCGATGAAGACAACCCTATGGCCAACGTACGTAGCCGACTGAGTGCGCGAGCATTCAAAGAAATGGGCCAGGGTTGGTACCGCAAAACTTTCACTCCGCCCGCAGACTGGAAGGGCAAACGTGTGCTCATCGACTTCGAAGGCCTATTGTTGGTTGGCGACGTGTATCTCAACGGCGAACGCATTGGCGGCACCGACTACGGCTACCTTGGCTTTGATGCCGACGTAAGCGACAAACTCAAATTTGGCGAGCCTAACGTACTTGCAGTCAAGGCCGACACAGGCAAACCGGAAAACTCGCGCTGGTATACCGGCGCCGGTCTCTACCGCGACGTCAACTTCATCGTCACAGACCCCAAACAGTACTTCGTCCGCAATCCGTTTGCAATCACAACCCCTGTTGTTTCGCCCGAAAAATCGACAGTAATAATCGATGCCGAACTTGCAAACTACGTGAAAGACGACAGCGTACGAGTGGGTATCGAAATCATCAGCCCCGAAGGCTTGAAAGTATATTCCAAAACCACTCCTCACTGGCTCAACCGCAAACAGCATATCCGCGAATTCCGTCTCGACAGCCTCGATCTGAATGAGGTAAAACTCTGGGACACAGAGAATCCCAACCTTTATACAATGGTTGCGACAATCTACCGTCCCGACGGTACTGTGGCAGACAAACTTGAAGAACGATTCGGTGTGCGCAAAATCGAATTTTCGCCGGAATTCGGCTTCAAACTCAACGGAAAGAAAGTGATTCTCAAGGGTATAGCCAACCACCATACTCTTGGCGCACTTGGCGCCGCCGCTTATCCACGAGCAATCGAAAAACGTATCGACATGCTCAAAGATTTCGGATTCAACCACGTACGTACTTCACACAACCCCTACAGCGAATCGTTCCTTGACCTTTGCGACGAAAAAGGCATACTCGTTGTAGACGAACTTTACGACAAGTGGACATCGCAGTTTGCAGGTGGCCGCAAAGACTGGACCGAGCTTTGGCAGCACGATGTGCCTGAATGGGTTCGTCGCGACCGCAACCACCCATCGGTAATCTTCTGGAGCCTTGGCAACGAGCTTCAGCTCATCCCCGACCTCCCCTTCAATGACTGGGGCGTGACACCCTACAAACTTCAGAAAGCGCTCCTAAACCGCTATGACACAACACGTCCTGTAACCGTAGCTATGCATCCGCGAGGTCGTAACGAACATACCGACAGCCTGCCTGCACCCCTGGTAATGGAAACAGACATTGCAGCCTACAACTACCGCTACATGTACTTCCCCGGCGACGGCCGTCGCTTCCCTTGGATGATGTTCTACCAGAGCGAAGCTAATACCTCAAATATGGGTCCCAACTACTTCGAAATGGACCTCGACAAAGTTATCGGCCTTGCATACTGGGGAATGATCGACTACTTCGGCGAATCACTCGGCTGGCCCGCCAAAGGCTGGCCCAACGGCGTATTCGATATCTCGCTCGAACCCAAGCCTCAGGCATATTTCCTGCGTACATTCTTCAAACCCGAAGAGCCTCAGGTACATATCGCAATTGTCGACGATGACGCAAGCGTGATGTGGAACGATGTACAGGTGGGCACAAAGACTCTCTCGTCGCACTGGAACCGCAAAGACGGCTCGAAACTCAACCTCTACACCTATACCAATGGCGACGAGGTAGAACTCATTGTCAATGGTAAAAGTCTTGGCCGCCGCACAAACAATGTGGCTAACCCCAAAGAGCATAACCGCATATATTGGAAAGACGTACCCTATGCAAAGGGCAATATAGTAGCTCGCGCCTATCGCAAAGGCGAGAACAAACCTATCGCCACACACCGCATCGAAACAGCCGGTAAAGCAGTAAAACTCACGGCTACAGGCGACAACAGCAACTGGAAAGCAGATGCAACCGACCTGCAACACGTACGTATCCAGGCACTTGACGGCAAAAACCGTCGTGACTATGGCGCATTCGACAAAATAAAATTCACAGTCGACGGCCCGGCTGAAATCGTTGGTGTTATCAACGGCAACATTTCAAGCGACGAACTCACCGTAGGCGATACCCGCAGCCTCTACAACGGCACATGCACCGTCATACTCCGCTCTACCGACGAACCGGGCGAAGTAATCTTGACCGCAACAGCCGAGGGTTCGAAAATGAAAGCGACCAAAACCAAATTTTACACCAAATAAACCATTCGTAATCAACACAATGCGAAAAATCCAATACATCTTACCCCTTTTGGCCCTCGGAGCTTTGCAAGCTGAAGCTCAGGCCAAATACGATTTTTCCAAGATGCAGCGCGAGAAACTCGGACGAGGCGTTGTTGCAATCCGCGAAAATCCGTCGAAAGTGGCTGTATCATGGCGCTACCTCGAATCAGACCCTGAAAACCAGTCATTCGACATTTACCGTAACGGCAAAAAGGTTAACTCAAAGCCCGTTACCAATGCAACATTCTTCACCGACAACTATAGCGGCAACGAAGAGGTAAAATACGAAATCAAAGCCCTCAAAGGCGACAAGACAGTAGCGTCTTATACCCTTCCGGCAAACGCACCGTTAGGTTACATTAACATACCAATCCAGCGCCCCGACCTCGGAGTAGAACCCTTTGGTAAAGAATACTTCTACACAGCCAACGACGCATCTGTAGGCGACGTTGACGGTGACGGCGAGTATGAAATCATCCTCAAATGGGACCCCACAAACTCGCACGACAACTCGCACGACGGTTTCACCGGCCCGACATACCTTGACTGCTATGAACTCGACGGTACTCGCAAATGGCGCATTGACCTCGGCGAAAACATCCGCTCGGGTGCTCACTATACACAATTCCTTGTTGCCGACTTCGACGGCGACGGCAAAGCCGAAATAATCTGCAAAACAGCCGACGGCACTACCGACGGTCAAGGCAAAGTAATCGGCGACCGCCGTGCCGACTGGCGCAACATGAAAGGCCGCGTTGTATCGGGCCCCGAATACCTATCTGTATTCAATGGCGAAACCGGTGCAGTAATGGCGACAGTCGACTACATTCCCCCTCGCGGCAATATCAAAGACTGGGGTGACGGTTATGCAAACCGTTCAGACCGTTTCCTTGCCGCTGTTGCCTATGTAGACGGTGTAAGGCCTTCGGCAATCATGGCCCGCGGTTATTATACCCGTAGCGTACTCGCAGCCTACGATTGGGACGGCAAAGACCTCAAAGTGAAGTGGGTATTCGATAGCAACACCCCCGGAAACGAAGCTTATGCAGGTCAGGGCAACCACAACCTCCGCGTGGCAGACGTTGACGGCGACGGTTGCGACGAAATCATCTACGGCCAGATGACCGTAGACCATGACGGTACAGGCCTCTACTCTACCGGCATGTATCATGGCGACGCTATCCACTTGTTATCAGACATCAACAACGAGAAATACTATGTATGGTGCTGCCATGAAAACAAAAAAGACGGCTCAACCCTGCGCGATGCCGCTACCGGCGAGGTAATTCTCCAATACCCCAGCGACAAGGATATAGGCCGTTGCATGGCTGCCGATATCGATCCCACCCACCCCGGCGTGGAGGTATGGTCACCCAACTCCGGTGGCGTACGCTCGTTTACAGGCAAACTCATCAATGGCCAGAAAGATTTCAAAAACGAGATATCTGCCAAAGTACCAGTCAACATGGCTGTATGGTGGGACGGCGACCTCCTTCGCGAAATGCTTGACCGCAACGTTATCAGCAAATACAACTGGAAAACAGGCGAAATGGACAAAATACTCGTAATGGAAGGCACTATGTGGAACAATGGCACAAAAGCAAATCCTTGCCTCCAGGCCGACATACTTGGCGACTGGCGCGAAGAAGTACTTATGCGCACAGCCGACAACAACAACCTTCGCCTATATGTCACCACGATCCCTACCGACTATCGCTTCCACACATTCATGAGCGATCCGGCATACCGATGCAGCGTGGCAAACCAGAATATAGCATACAATCAGCCCGCCGAGCCCGGATTTTACTTCGGACCTGACCTGAAAGGTAAAAAATTCCGTGGTACATTTATCAAGAAATAGTGATGAAATTTAACTTAAGCCATTCAATCATTCTTGCAGCAGCTCTGACCATGGGCAATGCCTATGCTCAGAAGCATGTTCCTGCCCCAATGGAGGATGTCAACAAGGTAGTTGACAACACTCCCGACAGTATGAATATTGCCAAAACAGCCCGTCCGGTCCCCGGGTCTACTCGTAAAGGCAACAACCCCGTGCTATTCCTTGTAGGCAACTCTACAATGCGCACCGGCACAATGGGTAACGGCAACAACGGCCAGTGGGGCTGGGGTTACTTCATGGGCGAATACTTCGACCAAGACCGTATCACTGTTGAAAACCAGGCTCTTGGCGGCATGAGTAGCCGTACATTCTACAACAAACTGTGGCCCGATGTACTCGCAGGCGTTAAAGAAGGCGACTGGGTAATCATCGAACTCGGACACAACGACAACGGCCCGTACGACAGCGGTCGTGCACGTGCATCTATTCGCGGTATCGGCGACGAAACCCTCGATGTAGTTATCAAAGAGACAGGCGAAAAAGAAACCGTGCTTACATATGGCGAATACATGCGTCGTTTCGTGCGCGAGACTAAAGCCAAAGGCGCTCACCCCATTCTTTTCTCACTCACACCCCGAAATGCATGGGACAAAGACGGCAAGATTGTCCGTGTTGACAAGACTTTCGGTCTTTGGGCTAAACAGGTTGCTGAAGCCGAAGGTATACCCTTTGTAGACCTCAACGACATCACAGCCAAGAAATTCGAAACATTTGGCCCCGAGAAAGTAAACTATATGTTCTATCTCGACAAGATTCACACCTCAGAGTTCGGTGCACGCAACAATGCCGAATCGGCAGTTGCAGGTCTCCGCGCACTCAAAGGCGTGGCTCTTTCCGACTACCTTCTCCCCGAACCGGTAGACAATGCCACCGGCAGCAGCCGTAAGCCCGGTTGCCCGATTGTATTCACTATCGGTGACAGCACCGTCAAGAACAAAGACAACGGCGACAGCCAGTGGGGTTGGGGCAGCGTGATTGCCGAGCAATTCGACAGCACCAAAGTAACTGTTGAAAACCATGCAATGGCTGGCCGTAGTGCCCGTACATTCCTCGACGAAGGTCGTTGGGACAAGGTATACAAGGCTCTCAAACCCGGCGACTACGTTATCATGCAGTTCGGCCACAACGACGGCGGCGACATCAACACCGGCAAGGCACGTGGCGAAATACATGGTGCAGGCCCCGAAAGCAAGGTATTCCTTATGGAGCCCACCGGCAAGTACAAAGTCATCTACACCTATGGCTGGTATATCCGCAAATTTGTCAATGATGCCAAAGAAAAAGGTGCAATTCCAATCGTACTCAGCCACACCCCCCGCAACAAGTGGACAAAAGGCAAAATCGAAAGCAATGCTACCAGCTTCGGTCTTTGGGCTCGCCAGGCAGCCGAACAGGCCGGAGCCTACTTCATTGACCTGAACTCGATTTCAGGCAAGAAACTCCAGGCTCTTGGCGAAGGCAACACAATGGAATTCTTCAAAGGCGACCATACCCATACCTCTAAAACAGGTGCACGCCTCAACGCAGCATCTATTGCCGAGGGACTCCGCGGTATCGACTGCGACCTCAAGAACTACCTCAAACCCGTTACCTACGAGTACGATATGACCAAAGCCGTGCCCGCATACAACGAATTCGACGGCTATGGCTACGACTTCAAAACAACCCCCGACAAAAAGAAAGGCCAGCAGCCCTTCTTCTTCTCGGTTCGCGTGCCCGACGGTAACTACAAGGTAACACTTCTTCTTGGCGACAAAAAACGCGCATCAAATACCACAGTTCGCGCCGAAAGCCGCCGTCTTATGCTCGAAGACGTTAAGACTAAGAAAGGTAAATTCGAAGAACGCACCTTTATTGTCAACAAACGCACACCTGCTATCAACCTCAAGGATTCTGTACGCATCAACCCCCGCGAAGTGGGCACTCCTACATGGGACGACAAACTCACCCTCGAATTCACCGGCGAAGCTCCCGCAGTTGCCAAGATTAAAATCGAGCCTGTCAACGATGTTCCTACTATCTTCCTTTGCGGCAATAGCACCGTTGTAGACCAGGCAGACGAACCTTGGGCAAGCTGGGGTCAGATTATCCCCCGCTACTTCAAGAACAACGTAGTAGTTGCCAACAACGCTGAAAGCGGTGAACGCACATCGTCGTTTATCTCGAAGAAACGCCTCGACAAAGTTATGTCAATGGCAAAACCCGGCGACTGGATTCTTATTGAATTTGGCCACAACGACCAAAAAGACAAAGGTGCAGGTGCCGGTGCATATTACAACTTTGCACACAACCTCAAAATCTTTATCGACCGTGCCCGCGCAGCCGGCTTGAAACCTGTGCTGATTACTCCTACCGCTCGTCGTCAGTTCGACAAGAACGGTAAAATCAAAGACACTCACGGCGATTATCCCCAGGCTATGCGCGATGTAGCACGTCGTGAAAACGTTCCATTGATCGACCTCAACCCCATGACCAAGACTCTCTATGAAAGCCTTGGCGTAGAAGGTTCGAAAAAAGCGTTCGTTCACTATCCCGAGAACTCGTTCCCCGGTCAGGACAAAGCCTTGGCCGACAACACACACTTCAACCCCTATGGTGCAACAGAAGTTGCAAAATGCGTAATCGAAGGCATCAAGAGCCAAGTACCCGAATTGTCAGGCTACCTCATCGAGACAGAGACATTCAATCCTGCCCAGCCCGATGATCCCGCCACATTCGTATGGCCTCTGGCACCCTTCTTCGATGCCCAAAAACCCTACGGAAACTAACCCAATACAATAATACTCATGAAAAGATTTGCATTTAAGATGTTCCTCAAACCCGGTTGTGAGGAAGAATACGCAAAGCGTCACGCCGAACTGTGGCCTGAACTGAAACGTCAGATTACCGAAAGCGGTGTACGCAACTACTCTATCTACTGGGACAAAGATACAAACATTCTCTTCGGTTATCAGGAAGTAGAAGGCGATGCCAACTCTCAGGATGCCGAAGCAGCCGACGAGATCACACACAAGTGGTGGGACTTCATGGCCGACATCATGGAGGTAAACCCCGACAACTCTCCTGTGACCATACCTATCAAGGAAGTATTCCATCTTGACTGATCTCACAACTATGGCTAAGACATATCACTTGGCTGTCGATCTTGGTGCGACCTCGGGTCGCACCATTCTCGCAGCTTTCGACGGCAGCAAGGTCGAAATGGAAGAACTCACACGCTTCAAATACCCCATGCTGCCCTTCAACGGTCACCTGTTCTGGAATCTTCCCCTTCTATATCAGGAAATCCTCAACGGTATCAAGAAGAGTAAGGAAGTACTCGCCGAGAAAGACGCACAAGCTACCCTGACTTCAATCGGTATCGATAGCTGGGGCTGCGACGTAGCATATTTCTATGCCGACGGCTCTCTGGCAGGTCTGCCCTACTGCTACCGCGACAGCCACACAGAAGGCGCTGTAGAGCGTTTCTGCGAGAAAATGCCGCGCGAAAAAGTATATGAGAAAACCGGTATCCAGTTCATGGATTTCAACACCGTTTTCCAGCTCGACACTATCAAGACCAACTCGCCCGAAGTAATAGAAGCAGCCGACAAAATACTCTTTATTCCCGATGCCCTGGCATATATGCTCACCGGCAAGGCTGTAACAGAGTACACTGTAGCGTCGACATCACAGATGCTCAACCCAAACACCGGCGACCTTGACGAAGAAGTACTCGCAGCCCTCGGTATCGCTCGCGAAAAATTCGGCCCCATGGTTCAGCCCGGCGTGGTTATCGGCACTATCACCGAGCAGGTACAAGAAGCTACCGGCGTTGGAGCAATCCCTGTAGTGGCTGTAGCCGGTCACGACACAGCATCTGCAGTTATCGCCGTACCGACTCCCGACAAAGACTACGCTTATCTGAGCTGCGGTACATGGTCGCTTCTCGGCATCGAATCGCCCGATCCAATCATCACCGACAAGAGCCGCGAATACAACTTCACAAACGAAGGCGGCATCGACGGCACAACCCGCTTCCTCAAAAACATCTGCGGTATGTGGATTTTCGAGCGTTGCCGCGACGAGTTCAAGGATGTACCACAAAACATCGGTGAGCTTGCAGCACTCTGCCTCAAATCTGACTGCCCGAGCATCATCAACCCCGATGATCCCTCGTTTGCACATCCGGCAAGCATGACTCGCGCAATCGATGAATACTGCACACGCACCGGTCAGGAAGTACCCAAGACCCCGGCTGACTACATCCATGTAGTATACTGCTCTCTTGCAAAACGCTACAAAGAAATCCTCAGCTGGCTCCGCGAACTCTCGCCAGTAGAAATTAAACGTCTCCACGTAATCGGCGGCGGTTCACTCAACCAGTACCTGATGCAGGATACAGCCAACGAACTCGGCATCCCCGTAATCGCCGGACCGACAGAGTGTACAGCCCTTGGCAATGTACTCGTACAGCTCCGTGCCTGTGGCTCTGTAAGCGATCTCAACGACATGCGCCGCGTCGCAATCAATTCAACCGAAACAAAAACTTACCTACCCAAATAAACTCTAAAACATGAAAGAAGAACTTATCAAGAAAGCCTACGAGATAGCTCGTGAACGCTATGCAGCCAT
>LUJM01000097.1:0-31348 GCA_001689415.1 Bacteroidales bacterium M2
TGGCAATATATTTCACCACTAATGATGAATAATTGCTAATTTTGCAGTGTAAAACAAATGAGTCCACTTGGCAAGAGTGGATTTTTGGTGAATATGAAGGAGAAAGAGCGCTATCAGATTGTATTGAACCGCTTTGAGGTCGAGATGCCGTCGCCTCAGACCGAGTTGCACTACGCCAACCCTTATCAGTTGTTGGTGGCAGTAATACTTTCGGCGCAGTGTACTGATAAACGCGTGAATATCATCACACCTCCACTGTTCGCAGCTTTTCCTACCCCGGCCGACCTTGCCGCAGCTACGCCCGAGCAGGTTTTCGAATTTATAAAGTCGTGCTCTTATCCCAACAACAAGACCAAGTCGCTTATAGGCATGGCCAAGCGGCTTGTAGACGAGTACGACGGGAACGTGCCCGATGATATCGACAGCCTTCTCACCATCCCCGGCGTAGGTCGTAAGACGGCAAATGTGATACTGTCGGTTATCTACAACAAACCTACAATGGCTGTAGATACGCATGTATTCCGTGTGGCCGAGCGCATAGGCCTTACAACACGCAGCCGTACACCCCGGGCTACCGAAGAGAAACTTACCGAAAATATCCCGGCCGATCAAATACCGCGAGCCCACCATTGGCTGATACTGCATGGGCGCTACGTATGCAAAGCGCGTAAGCCGATGTGCGGCGAGTGCTTCCTGGCCGATGTATGCCGTTATCGCGAGAAAGAAATCGCGCAGGAGGCCCGCATAGAGGCTAAAATCAAAGCCGATGCCCTTCGGCACGGCGTTAAAACGAGCGACAAATGACAGAGGATAACTTATTTATATTCATCATCGAGGTCGTAGGTACGATTGCCTTTGCCATATCCGGCATACGCCTTGCGGCAGCAAAGAATTTCGACTGGTTCGGAGCTTATGTTGTCGGTCTTGTTACGGCTATCGGCGGCGGTACCTTGCGCGATCTGTTGCTGGGTATACCTGTATTTTGGATGCAGTCGGGCATGTACCTATCGGTAACATTCCTGTCGCTGGTGATTGTGATAATCTTCCGCCGCTTTTTAGTGGGTGGGATGCGCACGCTGTTTCTTTTCGACGCTATCGGCCTGGCGCTGTTTGTGGTGGTAGGCATCGAGAAGAGTTTCGGAGCAGGCTATCCGGCCTGGGTGGCTATAGTGATGGGCATTATAACCGGCTCGTTCGGCGGCGTGACCCGCGACATCCTTATCAACGAAGAACCGCTCTTTTTCCGCAAAGACATTTATGCCACCGCCTGCCTCGCCGGCGGTCTGGTATACTGGTTTGTAACATTTATACATACGGCTACCCCTATTGTGGCGCAGATTTCATGTGCTGTTACTGTAATAGGCCTGCGAATGGCCGCCGTTCACTATAACTGGTCGTTACCGATACTCAAGGTCGACCCCAAGGATTTACCGCAAAATAACAAGCTATGATCGAACACCGCCGAACCAGGCATTATCGCGAGATTGCCAGGCAACACGAAAAAATAACACAGTTTATAAAGTACTGCCTTGTGGGCGTGCTCAATACCCTTGTTACATTGGGTGTAATCTATATGTGCAAGTCGCTGCTGGACTGGAACTTGTATGTAAGCAACGCTCTTGGCTATATCTGCGGTGTAACCAACTCGTTTCTATGCAACCGCCAGTGGGTATTTCACAGCCACGGCCACTATGGCCGTGAGGCACTGAAGTTTATCGGCGGCTTCCTGTTATGCTACGCATTGCAGTTCTGGGTTGTGTGGATGCTTACCGGTACCTACGGCGACTATAACTTCAGCATCATGGGTATAGTGCTTTCGGGCTACGGCATCGCCACGCTTCTTGGAAATGTGGTATATACACTTGCCAACTTCGTATACAACCGAATGGTCACATTTTCGGCCCGATAATGGAAACTCAGGTAATCGATAATCCGCGACTGTGGCGTCTTGTGCTGGGCGTGTGCCCCGGCGTACTTCATGCCGTGATGACATCTACGGTGGCTGATTCGTCGTTGATATACAAGCGATTGCCACTCGATGCCACCTTGCCGTTGCATAGGGCACTCGAGGAGGCTGTATATGCCAATCCCGACCTGTTGTCCGACTTCGGAAGTACCACCGTGCTTGTTGATACGGAGGCATATACCATTGTGCCCGAGGATATTGACCTGAGTGCCGACGAACTTGCCGAAATCACACATATCGGTCAAGACACCGACGCCGGTCTTGCAGCTTTTGCCGACACCCCGGCTTCGGGTGCGCGAGTAGTGTGGACCATGCATTCTGATGCGTCTAATTTCCTTGCACGCACTTTTCGCAATGCCCCGATGCTTCACTCTATGACGATGCTGCTCCGATACTTTGGCCGTCAAGACTGTATGAGCAACCGGGCCAAGGTGTTCGTACATCTGTCGGAAGGCACTCCCCGCCGAATCGACGTAGTGGCCTACGATGCCGTAGGCAGGCTGGTAATGGCGACATCGAAGCCATGGGAAGCCGATACCGATGTGCTGTACTATACCCTTGCATCGGCACGACTTGCAGGATTCGATGCCGAATCCGATGAAATGCTGCTTTGCGGCGACGGGTCGTTGCGCCACGCCGTCATCCCTCTGCTGTCGCGTTATGTGCGCCATGTGATGCCTCTGATTTTCCCCTCGGCGGCATTGCGGGCAGGCAAGGAGGCATTTAAGGCTCCGTTCCCACTTATAATATTACCACTATGCGAATAATACGAGGCAAATATGGCCGTCGTCGTTTCGATGTGCCGACTAATATCAGCGCGAGGCCTACAACTGATTTTGCGCGAGAGAATATATTTAATGTAATAGAGAACTATGTAGACCTCGAGGGCCTGCATGCGCTCGATCTCTTTGCCGGAACCGGAGCTGTAAGCTTTGAGTTCCTGTCGCGAGAATGTGCTACCGTGACCGCCGTGGAGAAAGCCGCCACTCAGCAGCGCTTTATCCAGAAAGTCGCCCGCGAGCTTGGCGATACAAACCTGCAGCTCGTACGCGGCGATGCCCTCCGCTTCATAGCCTCGTCTCCGAGGGCATACGATGTTGTATGGGCCGACCCCCCATATGATATGCCCGGCTTCGGAGAAATACCCGGAGCGATATTATCGTCGGGCCTTGTCAAACCGGGCACTCTCGTGATAATAGAGCACAACAAGAGCCATGATTTTTCGTCGCTCCCCGGCTTCCGCGAGCACCGTGCCTACGGCTCGGTCAACTTCTCAATCTTCGTGGTTGAGTGATACTTGCTTTGAGTCTTAGCCGAGATTGAGTCCATGTATAAGTGGATCTACATATTCCTGATGCTTGTAGCATTGCTCATGCCTGCCGATATTTATGCAGGTCGAAAGATGCGTGTGCCGACTTGCGACCAAATCCCCCTCGTAGGGGTTAATGCAATGATGCAGGATAGCGAAGGATATGTGTGGTATGCCACTACTGAGGGCGGTATTTGTAGAGATAACGGCTATCAGGTTGATGTATTCCGCAATGACCGCGATAATCCATTGAGACTGGGTCACAGTAACGGCGTGCTAAGCTTGTGCGAGACTTCCAACGGTGATATTTGTTTTGGCACACGCGAGAATATCTACTTACTCAGAAAAAGCGACTATTCTATAGTACCCTTTGATACAGCCGTCGTTTTTGGTAAAGTGAAGCTGATTCATACCACGTCAAATGGCGGATTGGTAGCCTATACCGGCAGTGGTATCTGTAGGTACGACAAATCATATCGGCGTATATCTGTAGAGCCGTCACCGGGTGACAGTGTGATAGATCAAGAAGCTGCCGCACTATACACATCTTTTGTCGATCGGCATGGCAATAAATGGGAATTGATTGACGAAGAACCATATATAAGCGTTTCCTCGGACTCTTTTATAAACAGGTTAGACCAAGACGGTAAGAGCGGCAAAGTAGATCTGAGACGCTGCGTCGGACGAAACGGAACCTTATTCAAAAGTGACTACGACGGCATCGAGGTCGGTGGAAAATATATCTCCGGATTAAGCAATGTGAGGCAAATGGCAGCCGCCCCCGACGGAGGTATCTACTTTATAACTGCATTTTCGGCTTTGTCGTATATGTCGGAAAGCGGGCTTGTGACACCCCTTGTTGCCGGTACGGAAAGTAAGACTTTGTGTGTTACCCCCGACGGCGATGTGTGGCTTGGAGGTTGGCAAGGCCAAATATGGAAATATAATCGAGATGCAGGTACCTTGGATCTTGATGAAATTGCGAGTACGTATAATTCCGATCCTGTGAATGGTATAGTATCTGATATGCTGGGCATATTGTGGATTCTTACCGACAAGAGAATAAAGAGCTATAATCCAGCTACAGGCCAATATCGTATCATTACAAACAATAATTACCTGGCGGAGGAAAGAAAATTCGGTACTATCAAGTTTGCAGACGACAGTGTTGTAGTTGATGGAAAGGATGCAATATTAAAAATCGGCCAAGGTATCAGGACTAAGAAAGAGCAGGTAGTGCTGTCGACTGTTGTTGTCGACGGCAAGAGCGAGTATGTGCGAATCGATAAGGATGAACTTGTACTGCCTGCAAACGCAGTTAATGTAGAGTTGGCTTTTACTACCTTCGATTACCTGAATGCACCTTATATCGAGATGTCGTACCGCATCAATGACGGCGAATGGGTCAATCTGCCTGTGGGGCAGAATATCGTACGCCTTACATCGCTGTCGAAAGGAGAGTACAAACTCGATGTCAAGGCTCGTAATTCCGAAAGTTGGGATGTGTCGGAGGGGTCGTTGACTATTCACCGCCTGCCGGCCTGGTGGGAATCGTGGTGGGCTTATACGATATATGCTATCGTACTTATCGTGATTGTTGTGCTTGGCGATCGTTTCTGGCAGCGATTCAAGGCAACGCAGAATAAACTTGCCGAACTGCAAAGCCGACTCGACAGTTGTCTGCTGAAGGATGATACTTCGCTCGAAAGCGTTGCCGAGAATATAACAGACAACAACGCCGACAAGGATTTTATAGACCGGGTAATATCTCTGATTGAAGATAATATCGGCAACACAGATTTTGATATAGAATTTTTGTGTAGGGAAATGGCGATGAGCCGTTCGACCCTGTATCGGAAATTTCCGGAGATTACCGGTCAGAAACCTACCGAATTTATTCGCAGTATAAGGCTAAAGAAAGCCGCAATTATGATAAAGGAAAGCCGGTATAGTATTTCAGAAATTGCGAATATGTGCGGCTTTGCGTCGCCAAGCTATTTCAACCGGAGATTTAAGGAGATGTTTGGCGTCGCTCCGACTGATTATAGGTAATTCCTTAGTACTCAATGGAAAATCTCAAAGATTGGGACTATAGTTCAATCTAATCGGACAAAAGTTCAAGTACTTGGGATTATACAGCAATACGCCGTGGTGGTTTGTGCCTAACTTTGCAGTGTCACAATTCATAACAAATCACCATGAGAATCCTACGAAAAACAGTCATGGGTTTAGCCCTGACTTCAGTACTCGGTGCAGCCGGTGGAAACGTGTCCGGCGCCGAATTCAAAGATCGCATATTGCCCATGGAGGGCACCTATAGTGATAAGCCTCTATGGGGCGATGAAGCCTTGCGTAACCGCTATGCCGACAATGGCGCGGAACCCGAAACTAACAGACAGGGCAAACCGGTTCATTATTTCTGGGGTGGTAATATATTAAAAGGAGACGACGGTCAATATCACCTCTATGTAGCCGGTTGGGATGGTACAAGGGCTTTTTCATACTGGTCTAATTCGGACGTGTATCACCTTACATCAGACACAGCTCATGGTCCGTTCAAACTTACATCGGGCTTTAATGTAGGAGGCGGCCACAACCCGACAGTGTTCAAAGCCAAGGACGGCACATATGTGCTCTACGTACTTATCGGCAACAAGGCGGCATATCGCTATACATCGAAGGCCCTCGGTGACGACTGGGGCTCAAGAGAGCTTATGCCTACAAATCTGCGAGGACGTGCATTGTCGACCGGCAGCACCAATACCTACTCAAACTGGACTTTCCAAGAGCGTAGCGACGGATCGGTATATTGTATGGATCGAGGCGGAGCGTTGTGGGTAAGCGAAGACGGCTTGCAGACTTTCGAAAATATCAGCGATGTAAGCAGCTACCCCGGTGTATATCAGCGATATTACGAAGACCCTGTGGTGTGGCGCGATGAATTCCAATACCATATGATTGTGAATCATTGGAATGACAAAGTGGCATTCTACAGCCGTTCGAAAGACGGTTATCACTGGGTGGCTGAAAGCGGTACGGCCTACGACCCGACAGTGGCTCTGCATGCCGACGGTACAAGAGAACCTTGGGTTAAATTCGAACGCCCCCGCGTTGTACAGGATAACTATGGCCGTGCAATCTATCTCAACATGGCTGTTATAGATGTTGAAAAGTCGGATGTTCTTGCCGATGATATACACTCATCTAAGAATATCGTCATGCCCCTCAACCCCGGTATGAGGATGGAAGTGCTCAACGAGGCAAAGATAAGCCCGTCGACATCAGAGATAAAAGTAAGAATCTTTGCCGAGCCAGGATTTAAGCCTGCTACAGATCTTGATATGGGTACACTGCGATTCGGCTCGCACGAAACTGTGAATCTCGGCGGCGGCGCTCACTGCATATCAAATACGGCAGAAGCCGACGGTAGTGTGGTGCTTGTGTTCAATGGCAAAGACACCGGCCTTACCGACGATGAATTCGCTCCCAAACTTATAGGCCGCTATGCTGCAGGCTATACACCTGTATTCCCCAATTCCAAAGCCGGGGATATGTGCTATGGTTATGCCCGCCTGAAGTATATCGACTACGAACCGGCATATCTTTCTCCAGCCGACCCTGTGGTAGACAGCAATAATAAAGTATGCAGCATCGACGTGAAGAATTATGGGTTGAAGGCATCGGATAATGGTGTGGCGATACTTATTATGTCGGATAAAAATGAGATTCTGTCCAAAGGTGTTGTGTCATCCTTGTCTCCTTACGCCCAGACTACACTCTCGTTGGAACCGGTGGCAGAAATTCCTGCTGATACAAAGAGCCTCAAGGTACAGATAACTCTTGGCGGCGATACCGATATTCATACTCTGCAGTTGACAGATATTATAGCAGTCCGCGACAAGTTGAGCCAGGCGATATCTGAAGCAAACGCCCTTCTTGGTAATTCTGCATATAATAAAGGTAAAGAGCAACTGAGCGAGGAGATTAAAAAGGTAGAGGCGGCTTTGTCGAGTTTCTATATTCCTTGTATTGAAGAATCTTACGAAGCATTGACCAAGGCTATCAACAATTTCAAGTTTGCAAACGCTTCTGCAAACAGGCCTATCGCTATCAATATTGAGAACGGTGATATGAACAGTCTCGACGGCTGGGATATCCTAAAGCCGGTGACGGTGGGGATTTTCATCTCAACACCAAGAATAATCATAACTATAATAAACTGGGTATGACTCCCTTTGTCGAGGCTTACAACGTGAATACTGTGACGTCTCCCAACAGTATAAGTCAAACCTTGCGCGATATGCCTATAGGTAAGTATATTTTCGAGGCCGACGTTATAGCACAGAGTAAGACCGACGAGTGCACAGGTGTGTCTCTGTTTATTAATGACCGGTCGCTTGCTTGTGCCAGTATTACTCCCAATTGGTCAGAACACTATTCAGTAGAATATACCCTTACTGAGATTGCCGACATTACTGTAGGCCTGCGCGTTGCCGAAGGCAGCAATGCGGTGTGGGTCGCTATGGATAATGCTACTCTCAAATTTTGTGGAAATGGCGAGAATGACGATGCAATAGTATTCAACGCAGGTATCGAGAACATTTATATCAAGGGTAGCAAACAGTCGGCCAACCATTACGTGACTGTGGAGCGCGATTATGAGAATTATCTGAATCGTATTACCGAGCCCGACAAATATTGCGTTTGGTCTAAGATCTCAGATGTCGAAACCGGAGATGTATGGCTTTATAATGTTGAAACAAAATCGTTTATACTTCCCGAGGGTAATTATTGGAAAACCTGTGAGGATAAGGCGACAAAAGTACTGAGTCTTGAAGCAAGCGGTAATGGCTACAGCATACGTCTTTCGGCCGACAAAAACGGCTATATGAACGCTTTTGGCGGTTTTGCAACCAGCAGGGTGATTGTGTCGGATCTGCGTGGCTTCCCTGTCGGGGGGTATTCTTCGGGTGTGTGGGAGTTCGAGCAGACCGGAGATGACAGTATGCCGGAGTTTGAACTGTCGAATATAACAGAGGGTCTCGAACCTCTTAAAGATGCTATAAAGAAATTGCCCCGGGTGGCAATGATAGACCTTGACGAAAGCGGTATCACTACCTATTGTGCTCATTTTGATGTTGAAATACCCGCCGGGGTCAAGGCGTATACTACAGGTTTCAATAAGAGCTTTGATACAGTGCTGCTTACCGAAATATCATCGGTCATACCTGCCAATACTCCTGTAATACTTGAGTCGCAAGGCGCAACCGAGCCTCATATCATGACTGCGGCTACAGATGCGAGCGTTGCAACTTGTAATAGCGGGGCCCTTACCGGAGCGCTGTCGGCAATGCAATCGGCCAAGCCCGGTTGTTATGTGCTTAATCCTCAAAATCGTAGATTTGAAAAAGTGACAGCCGACACTCCTGTAGCCAAAAACAAATGCTATGTCACACTGCCGGAAGGAATTGAAAAACCGGAAGTCCTGAAAATCGCCTATGAAGATCAGACCCAGACAGGAATAGGGGCATTAGAATCGGGCAAAGACATGGAAGACCTCGTTTTGTACAATCTGAAAGGCCGGGTAGTAGATGCAGGCGCAAAGGGAGTCGTAATCGCCAAAGGCCGTAAGATGCTAAAGTGAGCTTCAAGGCCTAAATCTTCATGTTTGAGAGAGGTGTGGCAAAAAGTATAATTAATCCTCAGAAAAGTAGCACAAGCCTAAGCTGTTGCGACCTCTCTGAGGATTTATTGTTGGTTAAAGTTATTAGATATTAGATATTAGACTTGCGTTTGTCTATCAGGACCTTGTGGCCGTTTATGATGTAAATTGCTTGAGGCAGGCTATGCAGGTCTTCTTTTTTTGCATCTTTCATGACCGGATAGCCGGAAAGATTATAAATGTTGAAGGAGTCGGAGTCTTTTACAATTTCCTCGATATTTGTAATAAGGTCAACAATGAATTTTTCAGTATGTTCGGGCCCTTTGCGACCAAAGCTGTCTTTCATTTGGATGTGCAGGGTGTGTTCACCCAAGGAAAAATTGCTTAAGTCGATAGATAAAAGGATTTCACGTCCGGAAGCGTTGACATCCTTTGTATTTGTCGAGTCTCCGTCGAACCAATACTCATACCCCGCCACTTCAGGTTGCGCATTTTCTTGTATAAAGAACATGGTGCGGTATAATTTGCCGGGGATGCCATTGTTGGTTATACTTCGACAATTAAAAAAGTGTACGCCGGGATTGAGATTGCTTATATCGGTAGAAAATACTGACTGGGGCTTGCTGTCTGAAATCAGACGTGAAACATAATTGTCGTCAATCCAACATTCGGTTGATGTCGGGGCGGCATCTGATTTGTCGTCATAAACGTAAAACATTGTTCGGAACAGCAATCCGGCTTCACCCTCCATGTTGAAGGCGCGGAAATTTAAAAAATGCAATCCGGGTTTTATGTTTTCAATAGGTACGTTTATATAGGCACATGTGTCCATGCCGGTTATTACAGAATGACTTGCATACTCCGAATCTATCCAGTATTCGCCTGTCATTTTGTCGTTGGCATGGATGAGTGTAAAAGCTGCGAACAGCAAAGCGGATGTAAACAAAAGTCTCATATCAGTACTATTTTACACCGACAGTGAGCTTGACATCCAATCTTTTCTCAATAGCATCGAGTTTGACTTCTGCATCGGTAACTACCGGAACATTGAGCGTGAGAGTATACGGAGTCATGCCACCAAAACAACCTATCACGGTGCCGTCGTTTCCGATATAACCGTTTTCAATCAGTTCATTGTTGCTATACATGCAGCTCATGTTGTCGCTTAGAACTTTTGTGCTTTCTACAGTCCAGCAGTTCTCACGGTAACAACTGGTTTTTATAGTAAGTCGATATGTGCTCACAAGAGAGTTGATAATGGAGCAGCCACTCAAACTTACTTCGCTTCCACTTCGGCCGTATCCGCTGATAGAGTTGATGAGCGAGCCTTTGAAGTTTTCAAAATCATGGAATGTCCTGACATTGCAGTTGATAAATGTAATTTCTTTTGAGCTATTACTGCTATAATAATCCGAGGGATGTTTAAAGTCTACCGCGTAGAACTTCGAATTTACAGCTTGCAGAGACATTACATATTGGGGCACGGATATGTATTTTGAACAATAGCACTTGTCGATTACGACATTGGTTTGAGCCCTGTCGAAAACCAATGACTCAAAATAGCATTGCTTTATTTTAAAACCGTCGAGAGGTGTTGTCACGCGAATGCTGTAGTTGTCATTGCCCGCGATGGAATAGCCGTTGAATGAGAGGCCTTCGAGGATTGAAGATTTAAGTGATACAGAGTCTGGTATAGCAACGGTTATGAGTCCTGTTATCACAGTCTCCCTGTCACCCTCGCCTCTTACCGTAATTTGTTTGTCGATGGTAAATCCCGGATATGTGCCCTTTGATAAGAATATAGTGTCGCCGTCGACCGAGTTTGAAAGGGCCTCGTCAAGGTCGTCTTGTGAATATACGGTTACGAAACCTTCGTGCTGCAATAGCACAGCAGCATTAGGAAGAGCCTGACAGGTTATCGCAGACAGCAGCAAGAGTGTTAATGTGTAATATATCTTTCTCATTTTTGAAATAGGTTATGGTGCAATATGAACATTGCACAGTCTGTTTTTTTTAAGGATGTGTAGTGAAGTTGGAATTCTGGTCTAAGGCTAAGTCTCTTATCTCATTTATCTGGCTTAGGCTGGCTTGTCCCCTGTTTCAGCCTATATATGGTTTCTAAATGGCACAAAAAAAGCGCGGGACGATTTCACTGATTATTTCTATCGAGGCATCGCCAAACGCCTTAAACGCAATAAACAGTCCGCTCCCACGCCTTATCGGATATCGATATCCCCTTGTCGGGGAGCGGATATACGACAAGCATGAGCGTCTCTTGACTGCTTTACCTGCGTTTGAAAGATTGGCGATTTTCGATAGAAGGATAAAGCAAAAAACGCTTCCAAAAATGTCTCGGATAAATGCCCGAGGGGATTATCCGACGCAAAGTTACACTAATAAATATGACTTGCCAAAAAAAACGGTAGAAAATAAGTTTTAAAGTCTTTTAAACAGTGGTATAATATGCCAAACTCCGGTCCGTTGTATAGCGGGCCGGAGTTTGGCATTATGTTTTTGGGGGCTATATTGGATTTTGACCGGTTGCCTCGAAATATCGTTGTAGCGTGAGGAGTGATGTGATTTTCTCGCGTTCGGGGTCGCGGAATTGGTCTACATATTCATGCGCATGGGCTATAATTTCTTCAGCTTCCCACGGCTGTTCGATGTAATATCTGATTTTCTGTTCGAGGTCGGAAAGGTCGGGCAGTACCTCGATATAGTGGTATCCGCCAATGAGTCTGCCTTCCATAAACCATGTTTCATATTTTGGTTTGGGCATGACTGCAACGGAGTTCGACGACATTATCCATTTGAGGTTACTTGCCACATCGTTGCCCTCGAGGGCGATTATGAACTTGTATTTCAGTTGCTCGGGAATGGTGAGTTTGAGTACACGCCATTCTTCGGGTATTCTGCCTGGTTTGTCAACATCGCCTACGTCGATCAGGCTGCTGTTGATGTAGTCTTCCATTAGCTTTGTCCTAAGCACATTGCCCCTTGTACGCCCTCGGAAAAGCGCCTTGTCGATTTTCTGAGCAAAAGGAATCTTGTCTTTTAGAAGAATGAAATGCCTTACCGCGTCGAGGCAGAGTAGTATTGAATTGGCGTTGTTATCGCCAATCGGGCGGCTTTTGACTATTGATGGCTCTTGAGGGATATGTATGATATCGCCGGGAAGCAATGATATCCTGTTGCTTAAATCGAACCAGCGGGCAAAGCGCAGAGTGTCGAGCGGGTATACTTTCTGCCCTTTGATTTTGACATCCGCGATAGGTGTGGCGTCGGAGGGTATTGCCGTGGCCGGGCCGAGTTTGCAATAATAATTGCGACGCTCTAAAATATCGGCATAATCGCTTCGGTATGTAGCCTTTGCGAGCGTTGACCTAAGTTTACGCCTCAGATACCACGCAGGTATGCGCAGTCTTATATAGCTGTAGAGGTAGTATTTCCACTTCGGGTTTTTACCATTGAAAATTGTGGCATACAAGCGCCGAAGCAGAGTGTTTTGAGATTCTTGGTCGGAGTCTTTCATTATGTGCTAATGCTGTTGGGTTTTGATAGCCCGGACTAAATGTGTGATTGGTTATCAGACCTCGCAAAGTTATAAATATTTTTGGTACTGCACAATAATAAAAACTGAATCGATGCGAGGAGGCCGGAAACACAATATTCCGCACTCACTTGAAGCTGAAATGAAAATATTTGGGCCGAAAAATTGACGGTTAGGAATATTTAAGCTAATTTTGCAATCGAAAAGAGCTCTAATAGGCTGTGTCTTTTTAGAAATATGACGTTAAAGGCTAATACAGAGAATGTTGAGCAGTGCCCTTATCAATTGGGCGTGGCACTCAGCGGTGGCGGTGCACGAGGCTTTGCCCATGTGGGCGCCTTGATGGCTATCGAGGAGGCCGGTTTGCGACCAGATGCCATTGCCGGGGTCAGTGCAGGCTCGGTAATAGCCGTTCTGTATGCCGCAGGTGTCAAGCCTATAGACATGGCCGATATTTTCGGCGGCCAGAGTTTCCGCAACCTCGCCGAGCTGAGCTGGGGCAAGGGCGGGCTTTTCAAAATCGATAAATTCATTAAGCTCGTCAAGGATGCTATCGGCGATAAACAGAATATCGAAGACCTCGATATCCCTACCTTTATCATCGCATCTGACCTTGACAATGCCCGGCCTCATATTTTCGACAGTGGCGAGATAATGCCGCGTATGCTTGCTTCGTGCTCGATACCTATTATCTTTCCGCCGGTAGAAATCGACGGCGTGCACTACGTTGACGGTGGTGTACTGCGCAATATGCCCGCCTGGGCGCTGCGCGACAAATGCCGTACACTGATAGGCATAAATGTCAGCCCGCTGCGCAAAAAAGATAAATACAGCTCGATAATCGAAGTTGCATATCGCACTTATAATCTGATGGCCAAGGCCAATCAGGCTCAGGATATGGAGATGTGCGACCTGTCGGTGCAGACACCCGAAATCGCAGATTACGCCGTGTTTGACCTGAGCCAAATTAAAGAACTGGTTGTCAGCGGTTACATGCATACCCGCAAGGCACTCAAAAACGCCGGTATGTGGCACCCAACAACAAGCAAGGATAAACAATGACCTACGTAAAGCCAATCATCTATCAATTACTCCCGCGACTGTTTGCAAATTATTGCGACGCACCTGTCGTCAACGGTACGTTAGCCGAAAACGGCTCGGGCAAGCTCAACGACATCACCCCCACGGTGCTTGATTCTATCAAGGGCCTTGGCGCTACCCACGTGTGGTATACCGGTGTGATAGAGCATGCGCACGATGCCGACTATACGGCCTACGGTATACCAAAGCACAACCCTTATGTAATCAAAGGGCATGCCGGTAGCCCGTATGCTATTACCGATTACTACGATATCGACCCGGACCTGGCCGTAGACGTGCCCCGCAGGATGAATGAATTCGAAGCATTGGTAAAGCGTACACACGATGCCGGTCTGAAAGTGATTATCGACTTTGTACCCAACCACGTAGGCCGCCAGTATGCATCAGATGCAAAGCCTGCCGGCATCGAGGATTTCGGCAACGGCGACAACCACGAGATGTTCTTTGCCCGCGACAATAATTTCTACTATATCACCTGGCAACAGTTTGCTCCGCATATCGATCTTGGCTGCGGACCGGACGCATATGTCGAATTCCCGGCAAAGGCATCGGGCAACGACTGCTTTACCGCATTTCCCGGCGTCAACGACTGGTACGATACCGTGAAACTGAATTACGGCGTCGATTACGGCGACGGCAGCCGCCATTTCGACCCTATACCCGACACATGGCTCAAAATGCTGCATATTTTGCGCTATTGGGCTTCGAAGGGTATCGACGGCTTCCGTTGCGATATGGTACACATGGTACCTCTCGAGTTTTGGCACTGGGCCATACCTCAGGTCAAACAGCACTATCCGCATATAATATTTATCGCCGAAATCTATGATATCGGCCTATACCGTCCGTTTATCGATTACGGCGGTTTCGACTACCTCTACGACAAGGTCAATCTCTACGATACTCTTCGAGCTATCGAGACCCAGAATCATTCGGCAGCGAGAATCACCGGATGCTGGCAGGCTGTAGAAGGTATCGGCCAACATATGCTCAACTTCCTCGAGAACCACGACGAACAGCGCTTCGCATCGCCGTTCTATGCCGGCGACGCTCGCCGTGCCATACCCTCGATGGCAGTAAGCACCTTTATCAACAAGGGCCCGATGATGATTTACTTCGGTCAGGAACTTGGCGAGCCCGGCACCGACAGCGAAGGCTACAGCGGTCACGATGGCCGTACCACCATATTCGATTACTGGAGTGTGGCATCGGTGCGTCGTTGGCTCGACCGTGGCAGCTGCAAAGGCAAGCTTACGCCCGAAGAGGAAGAACTACGCCGCAAGTATACCGATATACTCTCACTTGCCAATTCCGAACAGGCTATCGCCGACGGTGATTTCTTCGACCTGATGTATGTCAATCTCGAGAATCCGGGCCTCAACCCCCACCGTCATTTCGCGTTCCTGCGCCACAAAGACGACGACTTGCTTGTAATTGTGGCAAACTTTGGCGACAGCGACAGCGACATATCGCTAAATATCCCCATGCATGCCTTCCTGTCGCTCGATCTGCCCCAGGGTACTGATACCGAGGCTTGCGAATTGCTCAGCGGTATTACCGAGGCCAAGACCCTCAGTGCTACCGAGCCAATGAAGATCAGCGTACCTGCCCATGGAGCAGAGGTTTGGAAGCTTTCGCGCAATCGCATCGAACCGCTCCGCGGCGCTGCAACCCGACGTTCCACACCCAAAGTCGCAAAGCAGGTAAATGCCTCCAAGAGTGAGAAAGAGCCCAAGAAACCGGCTCCCGACATGACATACAAAAAGAATAAAAAATAGACCTGAAACAACATCATATTCTATCCAATGGATTCCCTTCACCCCTTTAAGATTTTTGCCGGCACTAAATCACAGTATATGGCCGAAGAAATCTGCAAAGAACTCGGCGTAGAGCTGGGCAAGATGAAAATCGAACATTTCGCCGACGGCGAATTCGAAGTTTGCTACGAGGAAACCGTACGTGGCTGCGATGTGTACATCGTACAGAGTACATTCCCCAACTGCGACAATCTGATGGAACTGCTGCTAATGATCGATGCGGCTAAGCGTGCTTCGGCCCATTCTGTCATTGCGGTTATGCCATATTTCGGCTGGGCGCGTCAGGATCGCAAGGATAAACCCCGTGTGTCGATTGCTGCCAAACTGGTTTCCGACCTGCTGGTTACTGCCGGTGCAAACCGCGTGATTACAATGGACCTGCATGCCGACCAGATACAGGGATTCTTCAATATCCCTCTCGACCACCTATATGCCTCGTCGGTATTTATCCCGTACATCCAGAGTCTCAACCTTGAGGATATGGTGATCGCCACACCCGATGTGGGCGGTGCTAAGCGTGCCAACAACTATGCCAAATACCTCGATGTACCCCTGGTGCTGTGCCACAAGCAGCGTGCCAAGGCCAACGTGGTAGCTAAGATGACCGTTATCGGAGATGTTAAGGACAAGAACGTAATCCTTGTCGACGATATGGTCGATACCGCAGGCACTATCACCAAGGCAGCCGACCTGATGATGGAAAATGGCGCAAAGAGCGTACGCGCACTCGCTTCGCACGCCATTATGAGCGACCCCGCATCGCAGCGTGTAGAAGATTCGGCCCTCACCGAGATGATATTTACAAACTCGATACCCTACA
Organism: Bacteroidales bacterium M2; assembly: GCA_001689415.1. GTDB lineage: Bacteria > Bacteroidota > Bacteroidia > Bacteroidales > Muribaculaceae > CAG-873. The sequence continues at coordinate 16,226 of LUJM01000097.1, forward strand.
CAAAGGGGTGCAAGAAGTGTACAATACTATCGGTGGCTCACTTGTTTGCCGACACTATCCACCGAGTGCTCTGCAACGAATCGATATCTTCGCAATATCTTATTAAATAATAAGATTTAGTTTTTAATCATAAGGTTTAAAGTTTAAGGCCGGATAATAGACTCGACAATTAGACTATTATCCGGTCCTTTGATTTATTATAAGCCGGAATTGTTTCAATCCGTAATTGACCGACAATGATCATAGAAGAACCTGACCTCAGTGTGCTCGATGCAGCTACAGTATTCGACATCGACGACCCTCGCTGGGCTAAGATAGGCAAGCTTGTAGACTGTATCTCGTGTTATACAGAAACACCGGCTCGTAAGATTGTAGACCATGCCCTTGCCCATAACATGGTGCTAACCAATAAAGTACCCTTGACGGCAAAGCATATCGCCGCGCTTCCCGACCTGAAGTATATCGGGGTACTTGCCACCGGCTACAATATCATCGACCTTGCGGCAGCAACCGAGGCCGGTATCGTTGTTACCAATATCCCGGCTTACAGCACCGCCTCTGTCGCCCAACATGCCATTTCGCTCTTGCTTGCCATTACAAACAGGGTTGAGTCTTATTCTACCGAGGTTCATGGTGGCCGTTGGACTGCGTCGTCGGCCTTTACATTCCTTATCGAAGACTGGCACGAACTCGACGGTAAGACATTCGGCGTGGTCGGCTTTGGCAATACAGGCCGGGCTACTGCCGCTATAGCCAAGGCTTTAGGTATGAAGATTGCGGTATATACATCGAAGTCGCAACAGGAACTGCCGGAGGGATATGTGAAAGTAGGCCTCGACGAACTATTCGCTAACTCCGACGTGGTGAGTCTTCATTGCCCCTTGACACCTGATACGCAGGGGCTTGTAAACAGTCGCCGACTACGCTTGATGAAGCGCTCGGCAATACTTATCAATACCTCGCGAGGCCCGGTGGTCAATGCCACAGACCTTGCAAAAGCGCTTGTCGAAGGGCGTATCTATGCCGCCGGTATCGATGTGCTCGATAATGAGCCCCCGCGCCCCGGCAACCCCCTTCTTGCCGCCCCTCGCTGCTATATCACGCCCCATATTGCATGGGAAAGTGTTGAGGCAAGGGAGCGTCTGCTCGATATTGCCGCTGAAAATGTGAAAGCATTTATCGACGGCAATCCTATTAATGTTGTAAACAAGGAGGTCCTTGGACATATAGGCTTTGAGTGACACGATAAAGATTTATTTGTCAACTAATATAATTTCTAAATGAAAAAGATTGCAATTGCCGCTTTGATGTCGGCAACAGTTTTCGGCATGTCGGCCGAAGGCTACCAAGTCAACACGCTGAGTGCCCGCCAGAACGGTATGGGACATACCGGTACGGCTCTCAAACTCGGCGCCGAAAGTATGATATTCAATCCCGCAGGTCTTGCCTTTGAAGAACATACTATTGATTTCCAGGGCTCTGTGACCGGAATCTTCGCTCATGCTACAGCCAAGGTCGACGGTGTGGATTATAATACCTCCAACCCCGCGTCTACTCCGATGGCTTTCAACCTCGGTATGAAGGTCTACGATAATTTTGCCGCCGGTGTAAGTTTCTACACCCCCTACGGCAGTGGTATCAAATGGGGTGACAATTGGCCCGGTGCAGTACTCAACCAGAGCGTCAACCTCAAGGCGTTCACCCTCCAGCCCACTGTTGCTTGGGAAATCATACCAGGTCTCTCGGTAGGTGCCGGTGCGATGATTACATGGGGTAATGTCAACCTCGACAAAGGCCTCGTAACCCCGGCATCGCTCAATGGTCTTCTATCGCTAATGGGTAACGACTACAGGTTTACCGACACTCCGGCGTCGATCAACCTCACCGGTCGTGCGGCTACAACGGTTGGTTTCAACGTCGGCGCTATGTGGGATATCACCAAGCAGGTTACAGTGGGCGTTTCGTATCGCTCAAAGATGAACCTCAAGGTGAAATCGGGCGATGCTTCGCTCAGATATGCCAATGAAATGGCTCACAAGCTGCTACAGGAGAAACTCAACGTGCTCGATAAAGCAAACTTTGCCGCCGAAATGCCTGCCCCGGCAGTGCTCAATTTCGGTGTAGCATACAAGCCTATCGAAAAACTTCAGCTTGCCGCCGATGCCCAGCTTACATTCTGGAATGTATACAAGAACCTCGAAATCGATTTCCTTAGCGAAACCCTCAAGCCCTACAACCAGAATCTCGAAAAGAACTACCGCAATTCGTGGACATTCCGCGTAGGCGCACAGTACTCGCTCACAAACCGACTCGACCTTCGCGCAGGTGTGATGATCGACACCACGCCTGTCAACGACGCCCACTACAACCCCGAGACCCCGGGTATGACCAAGGTCGAACCATCTGTAGGCTTCTCGTTCTCGCCAATCAAATATTTCACTATCGATGCATCGCTGCTCTATGTGGCCGGCCTTGGCAAAGACAACGCATCGTGCAGCTATGCCGACCTGCTTGCAGGCAAAATGGCTACATTTACCGCCGACTACCGCGTGCATTCATGGTGCCCCGCTATCGGCTTCAGAGTGAATTTCTGATAAACGGCAGGGCTTGATATGCCCTGTGTCATTGAATTTATTGGGTGGCATATCCGTGCAATAGGCGCCGGATATGCCACTTTTTTATATCTAATACAATGTTGTAACAATTTGGTGAAAATAATAGGAAGATATGATGATACGCTTGCGTATTCTCGGGATTTTGTATAAGTTTGCGGCCAAATGAAAAGAAAAGGCATAGTATTTGTTTCTGTCATCACATTCTTTTTTATGTGCGGCGTCGTTTTCTCTTGTAAAACAGGAGATAACAAGGCTGTTGCCGATTGTGAAATTACCGCGCCTTTCGATTCATTGTTTTCGACTATCTTTACAGACCCTGGTGCTCCCGGCGGTGTTGTGATTGTGTGTCGTGGCGATTCGGTTGTGTATAACCGTAGCTTCGGCATGGCCGACCTTGATAAAAACATACCGATGAGCGACAGTACTATGTTCAATGTCGCCTCTGCGTCGAAGACATATATCACCTCGGCTGTTATCAAGCTGCGCGATAATGGCTTGCTGAGCCTTGACGACAGCTTGAGTAGGTTCTTCCCTGAATTTAATCGCGAAGTATTCGACAAGGTGAAGTTGCGCCACGTGCTGTCGCATACCACCGGCCTGCCCGATTTGCGGCCTCGTAACGCCGACCAATGGAATGAGTATGTCAAAGAACATCAGTCACCTTTTGGCTATGGGCCTGATTATCTGCTCTATGGCCGCGAGGAAGAACTGCGCGAGTTTTTCAAGACCCTGAAGCGTCTCGATTTTTCGCCCGGGTCGGAATTTGATTGCCAGGATGCCCCTTATCTATTGCTGCCATTGGTGATAGAGCAGGTGGGTGGAAAGAACTTTGAGGTATGGATGCGCAAGAATATCTTTGAACCCGCAGGGCTTGCCGAGACTGAATATTACGATCCGTCGCATCCTCACGAGCGTATGGCTCATGCCTATCGACCGGCAACCGGCAACCCTGCCCCGGGGCGATTCAGAAGCCGCGACGGACGCTGGGACGAACAAGACTATGGCGAAACAGAGTTCTTCCTTACTCGTGCCGACCATGGTATATGTACCACTCCGCGCGAATTTATCCGCTGGATTAATTCTCTCTATCATGGCCGTGTGATTGCCGAGTCGTCGCTCCGCGAAGTCAACCGCCCGGTGGTAGGAACTGATGTCGACAGTGTGCAGTACGGCCTTGGGCTATTCGTGCAGGACATCAATTCCAAGCCCTTCAAGGTATTTCACAGCCGCAATAATGGTGGATTCGGAATTTACGAAGGAGTATTTCCGCGTCAACACCTATATTATCTAATATTTGCCAACCGCGCAGACTGGAATCGTCTGGAAACGGCTGAAAAGGTCGACAGTATCCTTAAGTCGCATAAGTGGTTGTTGCCCAAACAAGCGATTCAGGAATGAAATTTCATGCTTCGATGCGTATAATCTTGCTGGCATGTCTCTTTGCCGGTATCCTCTCTTCGTGTAGCCATAACCGTGCTGTTTCCGCTTTGGATTCATCGCTCGACTCTCTATTTACATCAATATTTCCCGATCCGGAGGCTCCCAGTGCTATCGTTCTTGTGGCCAAAGGAGATACCATATTGTTCGACCGCGGTTACGGTATGGCCGATCTCAAAAATGGCAAGGCGATTAGCGATACTACATTGTTTAATATATGCTCGATTTCTAAGCAGTTCGCAGCTGTTGCCCTTCTCAAGCTCGAAGAACAGGGCAAACTCGAGCTCGACGACCATGTGAGCAAATTTATACCTGCGCTTCGTTTGCCGCAATTTTCCGAGGTGACCCTTTTTCACCTCTTGTCGCATACCTCGGGTATTCCCGACAGCCGTCCGCGCACCGACGAAGAATGGGCCGAGTATGTCAAGCACCATGAGACAAGTTTCGGCTCGTGCCGCGACTATAAACTTTATTCGCTTACTGCTGAATCGGTAAGGTATATGGCCGATGTGGATACACTGGTCTTTGAGCCCGGTACAGGCTATGAATATCAGAATCCCACCTACCAGCTTGTACTTCCCATAATAGAAGATGTAACACGCGAACGCTTCAACCCTTGGATGAAAGCCAACATATTCGATGTCGCAGGCCTTAAGCATACCGTATATTTCGACCCGGTCGACGATCTGCGGGCTTTGTCGCACGGATATATCCCTGCCGAAGGCGAAAACACCTATAAATTATGGCGTTCGCCCGACGGCAAATGGGAGGAATGTGACTATGGCGAGGCTTTCTTCTTCCCCACCAAGACCGACGGTGGCATATATACCTCGGCCCTCGATTTTCTAAAGTGGAAGAAGGCTTTGTACAGTGGCAAGGTGATAGGTGACAGTGCTTTGCATAAAGCCATTACCCCGGTTATCGAAACCGACATACCGATGACTTCTTACGGCCTCGGGCTTTTTATTGAGCAGGTACCCGGCAAAGCCCGCAAGATTTTCCATACCGGTGATAATGGCGGTTATCTGACTGTCGAGGCATATTTCCCCGAGCATGATGTGTACTACCTTATATTTGCAAACCGTCCCGACTGGCCGAGAGAGAAAACTTACGAGCAGGTCGACAGTATTCTGCACGCATATAAATTCATATGACAATGGCCTGTCCGAAGCTACAGGTTCTCATCGTTACTTACGGCCGGCGGATCGATGCCATAGATCTTGCCGGCCTGCCGATTGTCGGCGGGGTAGAGTATATCGTATCATGTCAGAACCCCGACAGGCTCGACCTTGACACATCGCGATTCGACGGACGTGATGATATAAAGGTGTATTTTTTCGCTGACAGAGGTGTGTCACGCAATCGCAACCACTGTCTTGATATTGCAACGGCCGATTATGTGCAGATTTCCGACGACGACATCGCATACAATGCCGATGCCCTTGTCAAACTTATCGAGACATTTGATGCCGACAATGACATAGATATAGTGACAACACGCTCTGTCATCCCTGAACACCACGAATATCCTCTCGACCGCCACGACCTCGCCAAGCCTTGGCGATTCTATTCGCCTATTGCATTCGAAATTGCCTTAAGGCGCTCTGCCGTAGTGAAATATCATCTCCGTTTTGCCGAAAGAATAAGTATCGGTACAGATTATGTCACCGCCGGCGAGGAAAACTTCTTTTTCCTGCGTTGCATGCGTTGCGGGCTTTACGGTGTGTTTAGGAATATTACCCTCTCGGAGCACCGTGGTCCTACCACCTGCAGCCATAGCGCACAGCAGCCGGGAGTGGTGCGAGCCAAGGGCGCAATACTGCCATGTGCCCGCGGATATTTTGGAGGCTTAATCCGCCTGCCGGTAGAGGCATGGCGCTCGCAACTGCCTTTTTTCAAGGCTTTGACATATCTGGTACAAGGCTATTTGTATTATCTAAAGTACCATAAAGAGCTATGAGAATACTGTTTATGGGCGACGGCAGTGCCTATCATGCCAATCTTGCCACGGCTCTGAGGGCTATGGGGCATGAAGTGACCGTGGCGTCTGACGGCACTCGCTGGATGCAGACCGAGCGTAATATCGACCTTTCGAGGCGTCACGGAAAACTTGGTGGCGCCATGCTATGGTTTCGGCTTTCACAAATCGATGCAGCCAAGCTCAAAGGCTACGACGTGGTACAGCTTTCGTCGCCAGGCTTCGCGCCCCTGCGGCCCAAACGCCTTCGCAAACTGCTCGAACGGCTTCGCGCCGACAATGGCATCGTCTGCCTCACCGCACTCGGTACCGACTCCAACTACGTCGACCACTGCCTCAATTCGCCCGAGCCTGTGCTGAAATATTCAGAGTGGCGTGTCGCAGGCAAGCCCACGCCATGGAGCTCAACCGAGGCATCCGAAGTGAAGGAATGGCTTTCGCAAGAGCTTATAGACTATACCAATGAGTTTTATGCCCGTATCGACGGAGCTGTATCGGCCCTCTACGAGTATCACCGTGTGCTCGAAGTTACAAGGCCCGAACTGCCAATAGCTTATGGCGGCATTCCTATTTTGCGTGACCGCTTGCCTATGCATACCCTTGCCGACGGGCCTGTAAAGATTCTCCATGCCGTGCACCGTGGTCGCGAGGCCGAAAAAGGTGCCGACCACCTGATAGGTTTGCTTCGCCGACTCGAATCTGAGATGCCGGGGCGGGTGATTGTGGATACCCCCGACAATGTGCCATATAACCGGTTCTTGCCGCGCCTTGCAGGGTACGATATAGTTTCCGACCAGCTTTATTCCTATACCCCGGCCACGACGGCACTGCTTGCTATGGCTATGGGTGTGGTGCCTCTGAGCGGGGGCGAAGAAGACTTCTATGACTATATAGGCGAATCTTCGCTCAGACCGATTATCAATGCCGACCCGACCGACCTCGAAGGAACTTACAACAGATTGAAATCATTGGTTGCCGACCGCGAAGCCCTGGCCGCATTGTCGATGCAAGGCCCGCAATTTGTTGCGAAACATAACGATGCAGATGTCGTTGCTTCGCGATTTATTGATTTTTGGAAATCGATTTTGTAAATTTTAACAATTGTTTTGTAAGTAAATACCTAATTTTGCGTCTAAATAGCAGAAACAAACTTTACAACATATTCGTTCCTATGAAGAAAATTCTGATGCGCTGTATGGCCATGCTGGTAGCTCTTACCGGTATATCGCTGTCGGTAAATGCGCAAATGGCACCGCAGCCACTGCCTATGGACAGTGCTGTAGTTTACGGAGTACTCGACAATGGCTTGACCTATTACATCCGTCATAACGAAAAACCCAAAGGCCAGGCTGATTTCTACATTGCCCAGAAAGTTGGCTCTATTCTTGAAGATGACAACCAGCGTGGTCTGGCTCACTTCCTCGAGCACATGTGCTTCAACGGCACTACAAACTTCCCCGACAAAGGCATTATCAACTGGCTCGAAAGCAAGGGTGTGAAATTTGGTGTAAACCTCAACGCCTATACTTCGATCGACGAGACAGTGTACAATATCTCGAATGTTCCCGTGGCTTCGAAGGCCGTGCAGGACTCGTGTCTGCTCATTCTCCACGACTGGGCTTGCGACCTCACTCTCGACCCCAAGGAAATCGATGCTGAGCGTCCTGTTATCCACAACGAATGGTCGCAGTCGATGGTTGGCGAGATGCGCCTCTACGAGAAGCTGCTCCCTATCATCTATCCCGACAATAAGTACGGCTACCGTCTGCCTATCGGCACAATGGACGTTGTCGACAACTTCCCGCCCCAGGCTCTGATCGATTACTATCACAAATGGTATCGTCCGGATCAGCAGGGTATCATCGTTGTCGGCGATATCGATCCGCAGTATATCGAAAGCAAGATTAAAGAAATGTTCGGCGGTATCAAGATGCCCGAGAATCCCGCTCCCCGCGAATACGTAAGCGTTGAAGACACCCCCGGTACTATCTATGCTATTGGTGCTGATCCCGAAGTAAAGGCTGCTAACGTGGGTCTTCTGTTCAAGGCTCCCGGCCTCGAACTGCCCCGCGAGCACCGCAATACCAACTTCTATTTCATGGTCAACTATCCCAAGGTGATGATTACCATGATGATGAACAACCGTCTTGCCGATATCGCCAACACTCCCGAATCAGAGTTTGCAAACGCACGCCTCTATGCCGGCAACTTCTTCATTTCGAAGACCATGCCCGCACTGACACTCGATGTAGACCCCAAGGGTAGTGATGTTATCCCCGCATTTACACAGGCTTACCGCGAGCTCCTTCGTGCCGTACGCGGCGGTTTCACTATCGGTGAGTACGAGCGTGCCAAGGCTGAGTTCCTTTCGCGTATCGAACGTGCTTACGAAGGCCGCAACGACGTGGAAAACGGCTCGTATGTAAAAGAGTATGTTGACCTCTTCCTCGACAATGTGCCTGCACCCGGTATCGAACTCGAGAAGCAATACTACGACCAGCTCGCCGCTGCATTCCCTGTAGAGCAGATCAACGCTATCTTGCCCGCAGTCATAACTGAGGACAACCGCGTGCTCGTGGCTCTCCTTCCCGAAAAAGAAGGCTTCCCCATCCCCACTGAAGAACAGTTTGCAAATGCTATCGCAGCTGTTGATGCAGAAACTATCGAACCCTACAAGGATGAAATGCGCGAAGACCCCCTCATCCCCTCGCTTCCCATGGCAGGCAAGATCAAAGCTGTCAAGAATCTCAAGGAATGGGGCGCAAAAGAATATACCCTTTCTAACGGCGTGAAAGTAATAGTGAAATCTACCGATTTCAAAGCTAACGAAATCATATTCGAGGCCATGGCAAAAGGCAACGCAGGCAGCACCCTCGACCAGGGCAAGGCTTCGTCGATCAAATACGCCCCCATGGCTATCTCAAACATGAGCCTCAACGACTACAGCAACAGCGATATCCGCAAGTACCTCCAGGGCAAGCAGGCCGGTGTTGCTTTCAGCTTCAGCGACTATACCCGCAACCTCAGCGGTAATGCTACTCCCAAGGACCTGAAGACACTCATGGAGATGATTTACAGCTACTTCACTGGCTTCGGTCTGCGCGAGGACGAGTTCAATGCAGGTCGCGACGGCCTTATCGCACAGCTCGCCAACCAGGAGAACGTGCCCAACTTCATCTTCTCGAAAGACCTCATGGCAAGCCTCTACAGCGCTCCTGCCAAGCAGATGATCAGTGTTGACGACCTCAAGGCCGCCGACCGTCAGACTATCGTTGATATGGTTCGCGGTATGCTCAGCAATGCTGCTGACTATACCTTCTACTTTGTCGGCAATGTCGACGAGGCAAGCTTCGAGCCCCTGATGCTCCAGTACCTCGCAACCCTGCCCGCCAACGCAAAGAAGGCATCGAAGAAGTTCATCCACAACCCCGCATTCGAAATCGCTGCCGGCAGCAAGACCGACACATTCACTACCAAGATGCAGACACCCCAGTCGTTTGTCTTCATCGGTATGTTTGCCAAGATGCCCTACACCCAGAAAAACAAAGTGCTGGCAAGCATCGCCGGTCAGGTGGCTTCGAAACGACTGCTCAACAAAGTCCGCGAGGAAATGGGCGCCGTTTACTCTATCAGCGCAAATGGCGACATGACACGTACCGACCAGCTCAACGTAGTATTCCAGAGCGCATTCCCCACCAACAAGGTAGATATGAAAGACGAAACCCTCAAGGCTATCAAAGACATCTTCTACGCCGTAGGTGAGAAAGTAAGCGAAGACGAACTCAAACCCGTTATCGAATACATGCTCAAGACTAACGAGGAAAGCCTCAAGAGCAATGACGAATGGGCAGGCTCGATGTCGGCTACCGGCCTCAACGGAGTAAATGTATTCCTTGGTAAGGAAGAGCTCCTCAAGAGCATCACAACCAAGGATGTAGAAGACTTCATGCGCCAGGTAATCGCTCAGGACAACTACCGCGTGGTAGTGCTTGATCCCGAAGGCGTGGCCGAAGAAGCAAGCAAATAATCAGATCCCCCTATACCCCCTACAGCACACCCCGGAGACACTAAAGTCTCTTGGGTGTGTTTTTATTTTGTGGCGTTGAAAAATTATTCGTAACTTTGCATGGTCTTCCTAATGCGGGGGCCACAGTTTATGACACCCCATAATCCACACACTTATGCAGGCGAGTACCGACGCTGTTCTCATACTTGAGGACGGCACGATTTTCCGCGGCCGTAGTTTTGGCTACGAGGGTTCCGCGGCCGGTGAGGTTGTATTCAATACAGCCATGACCGGCTATCCAGAGAGTCTTACCGACCCTTCTTACGAGGGTCAGATCTTAGTTACCACATTTCCTCAGTTAGGCAATTACGGTGTTCCACCGGCAGCCGGCGACGATGCCCTCAAAGATTACTTCGAGGGTTCGCGTATCCATTGCCGTGCAATTATCGCTCAGGACTATGCTTTCCACCACAGCCACTGGCTGGCCGACCGCAGTCTCGGCCAATGGCTCAAGGATGAGAAGATTCCCGGCCTATATGGTATCGATACAAGGGCGCTTACCAAGCATTTGCGCGAACATGGCTCGATGCTGGGTAAGATTATTGTCGGTGATTGCGCCGATATCGATTTCTATGATCCCAATGCCGAGAACCTGATCGCTATAGCTTCGTGCAAGGAGCCTATGGTATTCGACGGCCTCGGCTGCGATCCACGCCCGCTTACCGGCGAGCTCGAGCCCGATGCCGAAGGACGCCCCACAGTGGCATTGGTAGATTGTGGTATAAAGCACAATATCATCCGTTGCCTTCTCCGCCGTGGTGTGAGAGTGGTGCGTGTGCCTTGGAATTACGATTTCAATACCTTTGCTTGGGACGGATTGTTTATAAGCAACGGCCCGGGTAACCCCGACTTTGCCGAGGCTACCGTCGAAAATATCCGCAAGGCCATGGAAATCGGCAAGCCCATTTGCGGCATCTGCATGGGCAATCAGCTCCTTGCCAAGGCAGCCGGTGCAAAGACCTACAAACTTAAGTACGGTCACCGCAGCCACAATCAGCCGGTACGCCGTCTGGGCACTAACCAGTGCTTCGTCACATCGCAGAACCACGGTTTCGCGGTCGACAATGCCACCCTGCCCGCCGACTGGGAACCGCTGTTTATCAACATGAACGACGGCACAAACGAAGGCATACGCCATACAAGCAAACCCTTCTTCTCGGCCCAGTTCCACCCCGAGGCATCAAGCGGACCTCGCGATACAGAATTCCTTTTTGACGAATTTATAGCTTTGCTGAAAAAATGATGACCAACGAAAGCAAGCCGTGCAAAGTCCTGCTTTTGGGCAGCGGCGCCCTCAAAATCGGCGAAGCCGGTGAATTTGACTACTCCGGTGCACAGGCACTGAAAGCTCTGCGCCAAGAAGGCATAGAGACTGTGCTCGTCAACCCGAATATTGCAACCGTGCAGACTTCGGAAGGTATGGCCGACAAGATTTATTTCTTGCCTGTCACTCCTTATTTCGTAGAGCGTGTAATAGATAAGGAACGCCCCGACGGCGTGCTGCTCGCATTTGGCGGACAGACTGCCCTAAACTGCGGTGTCGAACTGTGGAAAAAAGGCGTTTTCGAAAAATATAATGTCGAAGTTCTCGGTACTCCGGTGCAGACTATTATGGATACCGAAGACCGCGAACTATTCGTGGAGAAACTTCGCGAAATCGATGTTAAGACTATCAGCAGCGAGGCTGTAGATACCGTTGATGATGCCCTGCGCGTGGCCAACCGACTCGGATACCCCGTGATTGTGCGTGCAGCATATGCTCTCGGCGGCCTTGGCAGCGGTTTCTGCGACAACGACGACGAACTTGTTTCGTTGGTAGAAAAAGCTCTCTCGTTCTCGCCCCAGGTACTTGTAGAGAAATCGCTCAAGGGCTGGAAGGAAGTTGAGTACGAAGTTGTGCGCGACCGCTACGACAACTGTATCACCGTCTGCAACATGGAGAACTTCGACCCTCTCGGCATCCACACCGGCGAGAGTATCGTTGTAGCACCCTCGCAGACCCTAAGCAACGACGACTATCATTACCTGCGTTCGCTCGCTATCAAGATTATCCGCCACGTCGGTATCGTTGGCGAGTGCAACGTGCAGTATGCCTACGACCCCGCGTCGATGGATTACCGCGTAATCGAGGTCAACGCACGTCTGAGCCGTTCGTCGGCCCTTGCGTCGAAGGCCACCGGTTATCCCCTTGCTTTCGTGGCAGCGAAGCTTGCCCTCGGCTACGGTCTGTTTGACCTCAAGAACAGCGTCACCCAGTGTACATCGGCATTCTTCGAGCCCGCGCTCGACTACGTAGTAGTGAAGATACCCCGCTGGGACCTCGGCAAGTTCCATGGCGTTGACCGCCATATCGGCTCGTCGATGAAATCTGTGGGCGAGGTTATGGCCATTGGCCGCACATTCGAAGAAGCGATTCAGAAAGGCCTGCGAATGATCGGCCAGGGTATGCACGGTTTCACCGAAAACCGCGAGATAAACATTCCCGATGTCGAGGCTGCGCTTAAAGAGCCTACCGACCGCCGTATCTTCGTTATTGCGAAAGCTCTCAAAGAGGGTTACACCGTAGACCGTATCCACGACCTTACCAAAATCGACAAGTGGTTCCTCTATAAACTTCGCAATATCCTCGATACCAGCGAGGAACTCGAGGGTTTCAACGACCTTGAAGCAGTTCCCGAAATGTTGCTGCGTATCGCCAAGGAGCAAGGCTTCAGCGACTTCCAGATAGCCCGCTCGGTATTCAAAGAAGCGTTTACCGCCGATACCGACACCTATATGGCACAGGTGCGAGCTCACCGTAAATCGCTCGGCATTGTACCTGTTGTAAAACAAATCGATACACTTGCCGCAGAGTACCCTGCTGCTACAAACTATCTCTACCTTACATATAATGGTACGGAGAATGATGTAGAATATGCCGGCGACGGACGCTCGGTTGTCGTGCTCGGTTCGGGCGCATACCGTATCGGTTCGTCGGTAGAATTCGACTGGTGCTCGGTCAACGCCCTGCTTACTGCTCGTCGCGAGGGCTGGCGATCGGTTATGATTAACTACAACCCCGAGACAGTATCGACCGACTACGACATCTGCGACCGCCTCTACTTCGACGAACTCACTTACGAACGTGTAATGGATATCCTCGAAATGGAGAATCCCCACGGTGTTATTCTTTCGGTGGGCGGCCAGATTCCAAATAACCTCGCTACCCGACTCGACGGTGCCGGAGTGCATATACTCGGTACCACGGCCGAAAGCATCGACCGCGCCGAAGACCGCAACAAGTTCTCGGCTATGCTCGACAGCCTCGGTATCGACCAGCCCCGTTGGCGCGAACTTACCGACTTTGCCGATATCGAGGAGTTTGTAGAAGAGGTAGGCTATCCCGTGCTTGTCCGTCCCAGCTATGTGCTCTCGGGCGCGGCAATGAACGTATGCTCTAATCCCGACGAACTTAAGCGTTTCCTCAAACTCGCTGCCAATGTGTCGAAAAAGCACCCGGTAGTTGTAACAGAGTTTGTGCAGTACGCCAAGGAAATAGAAATGGATGCCGTTGCTGACCATGGCGAAATAAAGGCTTATGCTATTTCCGAGCATATTGAGTTTGCCGGTGTGCACAGTGGTGACGCTACTATCCAGTTCCCGCCGCAAAAACTCTATGTAGAGACAATGCGCCGCATCAAGAAGGTGTCGGCTGCGATTGCTAAAGCTCTCAATATTTCCGGTCCGTTCAACATCCAGTTCCTTGCCAAGAATAATGATATCAAGGTGATTGAGTGCAACCTCCGTGCATCGCGAAGCTTCCCCTTCGTGTCGAAGGTACTCAAGATCAACTTTATCGACCTTGCCACTCGTATCATGCTCGGCTTGCCGGTTGAGAAGCCAGCCAAGAGTGCCTTCGACCTCGACTACGTAGGTATCAAGGCTTCGCAGTTCTCTTTCTCGCGTCTCGGCGGTGCCGACCCTGTGCTCGGCGTTGATATGGCGTCGACAGGCGAAGTTGGCTGTCTTGGCGATGATACCGACGAGGCAGTGCTCAAATCGTTGCTCGCCGTTGGATTGCGAGTGCCGCACAAGGCTGTGCTGATGAGTACCGGTTCGCCCAAGCAAAAGACCGATATGCTCGAGGCTGCGCACCAGCTGCATCGTGCAGGGCTTACGATTTATGCTACCGGTGGTACCTGCCAGTTCCTCAACGAAAACGGTATTCCCGCCGTGCGAGTTTACTGGCCTTCAACCCCCGACCAGCAGCCCCAGGCGCTCGACTTGCTGCACGAACGCAAGATCGACCTTGTGGTAAATATGCCCAAGAACTTTACCGGTACAGAGCTCAGCAACGGCCGCAAGATTCGTCGTGCCGCCATAGACCTCAATATCCCATTGCTTACTAATTCTCGTCTCGCTTCGGCGTTTATACGTGCGTTTACCACCATACCTCTGGAGCAGATCGAGATAAAGAGCTGGGATGAATATTAATAACAAAAGTTTAACTGATAATAACAATTTGTTACTATTAAACTGACTTTAACTTTATTTAAAAATTAATGATGCTTTTTTAGATATAAGGCTTTGGTTAGTTTAATAGGCTGGTAGATAAGAACATAGCTACAAAGGAGTATAGGCTGATTTACGAGATGTCAAAAAAGTATGTTGCAAAACATATAAAAAGATTTGGTCAATCCATAAATAGTCACGACCTTTGTATCGCAAACCTAAAACAATCTTTTTTACCTTAGAAATTGTACCTATTGGAAACCCATAAAAATGAACTGCGTGAGCAGTTCATTTTTATTTTAATACCATTTTTGGTAAAATAGTGGTATCAGCGCCTTCTAAATATTTCATATAGGCAGTGTCTTCGACACTAATCAGCTCAGGAGAGATATAGTCCCCGGCAAACTTCTTAATGCTGAGTAAAAGAATGCTCTTCGAGCAAGCCACGGTTGGGCGATACCGATTGACAGATGATCGATTTCGTAGGGTAACGATTAAATGATGTTTACTTAAGGAGAAAGAGTGTCAGCGATAGG